>CAZLRE010000244.1:0-418 GCA_964561885.1 uncultured Planctomycetales bacterium
TGAATGTCGGTGGCCCGGTCCTTGTGGGCCTCGAGCAGGATCTGGTTGATAAACTTGCCGATCGAGGCCTCATCATCCAATTGCGCGACATCCTCGATCTTCCGGGTCTCTTCATTCTTTCCCAGATCAGAGTCCATCATGCGGTCAATGGTCTCGGCGCCCACACCGTAATACCGCCGGATGGCCTGGGAAACATCTTTCTCGCCAGCAAGAACTATGCTGATCTTTCCCGGGAAAATCATCCCCAGGACATCTCGCATGTGCACATCCAGCGGATCGACCGCCGCGGCGGTCAATGTCCCGTTCTGCAGGTTCAACGGCATGATCTTATACTGAATGGCTAACTGCGGAGGAACAACTGCGATGGCATCCTGCGGGATGGTGAGATCTTTGAGGCTGACACACGCAACACCCAGCT
>CAZLRE010000244.1:428-3056 GCA_964561885.1 uncultured Planctomycetales bacterium
ATCAAAGGCGTCTTCGACGAACCCCAGGCGCAGCAGTAATTCACCCAAGGGAAGTTTGTGCTTTTTCTGCTCATCAAGGGCTGTTTCTAGTTGACCTGCGGAGATGACCCCCCTGTCAACCAGCAATTGGCCCAAAAGCGCTTTTTTATTAATTCCCATATAGCATAAACACATCCGTCCATAAACACCGGCCGCAATAGGCCGAAAAACTACTGGTATCAATAGTTATGATGGACAGGACACTCATTAAATTAAATTACCGGCAATGAGATATTGTGCTGGGGAAGCACACCGAGCAAGTATAACACTTTTGTATCAAATGGGCGAGAATGTTAATTTCAGCAACATTCAGGGAATAGACCTTGATGCCATGACTACGACCGTTTCAGCATATAGCTCTCATTACAAAAGACCGTCTCTACCCCGGTAACTTTTTTCCGTAAATGGCGAAACGGGTGTGCGGGATCGAATAGACCGCATGCGTCTTGGAGAACTGGTTCAGATAACGGAACACATCTTTGTGGATGATGTAATCGTAATCATGCCAGATGATGACCCCGTTTTCGGAAAGCATTTTTAAGGCGTTCTCGGTGTCTGACTTGACGAAATCGTAGGAATGATTCCCGTCAATAAAGATCAGATCCATCCTGCCTGCGTAGGGCGAGAAATCAAATGAGCTGGAATCTCCGAACAATTCATGAATTTTGTTCCTTTCCGGAGATCTGTGAAAGATGCGGTTCTTGACAAATTCCATACTCAATTCAACGACCATCAGATCATCGTGAGAGTAACCTTTAAGCCCTTTGGCGTTAAAGCCCTCCGGAAGGTCCAACGTATATATCTTACAATCGTCAGGGCTATTGACCGCAAAATGGTAGGTTGTAAAACCGTTGTACGTCCCGATCTCAAAAACATTTTTGGGCGCGAAATAACAGACCAGAGCGGACAAGATCTGGGTCTCCATGGGGCGGGTGACCTTGGAATCCGTATTAAAGACATTGCTTTTGACATAGATGAACTTGTTGCACATGTCCGCAAAAGCCTTTGTTTCTTCAAAATTCCTTAACTGGCCATGGGACTCTTCATAAAACTCATTAATGACAGCAAAGATCGAAAATGCAAAATCCCCGAACTTTTTGGGTTTAAAAATAAAATGGACCGTCAGCTCCAAAAGAACACAGAGCAAATTGAATAATTTGCCGCAATACCAATAGATCTTCCCCATTAAATCTCCATTAGACCATCTTTAATTTAAATGATTGGGGCAAGTTAGTGTAAAGGCGCAACAATTACACAGACTCTTGTTCGGACGGAGCCTCACAAGAGTCTCCGCCAGTCAACCATTCAAGAACCCTTGAATGGTTGTCCATCAATTCACCTGACGACCAACGGGAGTCGGGAATTGATGGTTACATCCCTTACCGGACTCTTGTTCGGACGGAGCCTCACAAGAGTCTCCGTTTTCTTTCCTAAAAAACAGAAGAGTTCTTCCCTTGCGGATAAGAACTCTTCTGTTAAAGGAAGAAAACGGAGAGGCAGAGATTCGAACTCTGGAAGGACTTGCGCCCTTAACAGTTTTCAAGACTGCCGCTTTCAACCACTCAGCCACCTCTCCGAGAATTTTCCAAAATTTCTTACTTTAGAGAAAATTCGAGGATTTCGAGCCTTCTCACGATTCATGTGGGGCGAGAAATCTTATTTAACTAAAGCAAGCTTCTTCAACCGTGAAAACTTCTTTACTTGTTTTTCCCGCATACGGGCATCCGAATAGGAACCACAAGGTTCCTGATAAACCAATTTCACTGGCCTGCGAAACTTGGTATATCGTGCCGCACGTCCGGCATTGTGAAGCTTGACGCGCTCATCAACATCCTTACATATCCCCACATACAAATCTTTTGTGCGACATTCAATTATGTACAAATACCATAATACTTCAGTCATTTGCGCTTAAGTTCTCGTCACTTCGTTCCTCGAACTCATTTTCGCTAACGCGAAAATGACCACTCAGCCACCTCTCCAAATTTTGTGATACCTTCAATCTGCCATCGTTGACTACATGCGCTGAATTTATAGCAATTATCGTTGCCCGGCAAGTTCGGCAAAGAACATTTCCCTGACCGCATTGAGCATGTCACGCGTGCGCTGGTAGTAATTCTCGGAATCGAACGCCCCTGTGACATTCGTCGACTTAGTCTTTTCGACCGAGAGATCCATGTTCGTTTTTGAATCGGAGACCGTTGACTCATGGGCATTTAATATCAATTGACGATCAGACACGACCGGTTTCTTAAGCTTCACCAGCATCAATTCCGGCTGGGTGTTGCTCACAAACCGGAAAAACGTGTTATCGGCCTGGATATGATGCAGAAAATCGGCGGAAAGACTACCTTTTTTCTTCTCAATCGTCGAGAAATCCACAACGATGTCGATAGACACCAGATGCGCGCCCTTAAAATCATAGGTCATGCGGACTTCCTGCATGCGCGTATTGGTACCAAAGGTCATACCCAACTGTTTGAACACTCCGGCACGGTTGGGATTATCCAAATAAAGCGGCATGCCTGTCGGCGCAAGAAAAAGCGAATGTGAATCTTTCATCGTGGTCACCCACGGCGAATCATGCTG
>CAZLRE010000245.1:0-3044 GCA_964561885.1 uncultured Planctomycetales bacterium
AGAGATTGAATCGGCCCTGCGACATCTTCTGGATGTCGCAGGATAATGTCCCGGAAATGCAGAAGCATTTCACGGGATTGACCCAGGCCCAGGGGCCTGGGCAGATTTTGCATTGCAAAATCTGGGTTAAGGAAAACTCGCCTAAAAATATGCGTCAACACACCACGATCTTGAATTCCTTTTTTCTTGTCCTATGCGGCGTCCTTATCAGCGTTAACGTATTCCAATTATTCCAAAAGCTTACGCCCGACCAGCCTGTTGCGTTTGCCGGACTTAAGTTCTCCGGACTGGGTGACAAGCTTAAGGAAGAATCCACTGTGGGCTATGCCACCGACCGTGACATTAAAGAGCCCGGGCCTTTGGCCGAATATCAGCAGGCCCAATACGTGCTGGCTCCGGTCCTTCTGGACATCCAACAGCCCTCCCGCCACCGATATGTGCTTGTTAACTGCTCCGATGATGCGGCCGCCATTAAGAAACTCAAAGAACTCAACGCCCGTCCGCTGTTGCGCAATCAGTTCGGGGTGATCTTAGCTGAGATCAACGGATCCCGGACGGCCCAACCCAACCAAGGCGGATCATGAACCACATCCTGAGCCTTGTGATCTCAACATTCCTGGGATTTCTCGGCGTCAATCTTCTGCGCGCGCAGGGACGCATCGATCCGTTCATTCATGTGATCGCATCGATCGGGCTAGGGCTCGCGTTAAGCGCCCAGATCATCTTTTACACACTTTTTGTCTTTGGATCATACAACGCGGCCGCGGTCCATCTCGGCCATGGCATTGCCTTGATCGTTCTGGTTAAGGCGAACCTGCGGACCTTCAAGAACGACCGCACGCTTCTTCTGCCCAAATGGCCTGCCGATCGAACAACATGGCTTGGCTTTCTCATCCTTGCGCTCATTCTCATCCCTTTGTGGCGCGAAGCTCATTTCTTTCCCTTCGGCGGTTGGGACGCCTGGGCCTGCTGGAATTTAAAAGCCAAATTTATTTTTCTGGGCGGTGAGGAATGGAAACAGATGCTGGACGTCTCCATGTGGCGATCGAACAATCAATATCCGTTCCTTCTGCCTTTGATGAACGTCTGGGGATGGACTGTGACCAAAGAGACATCGGTATACGTACCGATGATGAATGCGATCCTGTTCACATTTTTGACCGCATTGACGATGTTCTGGGCGGCCAAAAGAAACACGCCCAAAATGACCAGCTTGATTCCTGCTCTTGTTTTATTCACATTGCCGTTCGTGAACACGCTTTCGATCAGCCAATACAGCGATATTGTTCTGGCCTTCTTTTTATTGGGAACATTAACCACTCTCACGGTCGCTCGTGAAGATAACAATCCGGCAATGTCACTTCTTGCGGGATTGTTCTGCGGGGCCATGTGCTTTACCAAAAGCGAAGGCGCCTTCGCCGCGGTGATCATCGCCGGACTTGCCGTAATCACTCTTAAAGACAGGCCTAAAAGCACAGGGATACTGCTTGGGACTTTCCTGACTGCGGCGGTCTTAAGTGCGTTACCCGCGATTTTGTTCCAACTGTTCTGGGCAACGCCGAACATTTCCTTTGTCAACGGCCTGACATCTCGGGATCATCCGGTCACCTTTGACCGCCTGAAAGCGATCATGATGTTCCTGTCCCTTGAACTGATCAGTCCAAAATGGAACGGATTGTGGATATTATTGACCTGCGGGTTAATCCTGGCGGGAAGGAAAGCTTTCAAGAACGGACTCGGCATGACCGCGGCATTTCTCGGCATCTATCTTTCGGGCGCGCTGGTCTTTTACGCCGTCAACACTCATTACGAGATCCTCTGGTGGCTTGGGGCGACGCTTAACCGCATCCTGTACACCATCCTGCCTGTCATCGTCTGGTGGGTCTTTTCCGCCCTCTGGGATGCTCATAATAAAAAACAAACCCCGCATCAATGATGCGGGGTTGATGTCTTCAAGCCTGAATCAGTCGATATTATTTCGGCCGTTCGTTCTTGAGGATCTTATAGCGCAGCGTACCGGCCGGAACTTTGATCGTGACCTCTTCGCCTTCTTTCTTCCCAAGCAATCCTTTGCCGATCGGAGAAAAGACAGAAATCTTATTCTCCTCAAAATCAGCTTCCTCACCGGAGACGAGCATATATTGAATTTTCTCGCCGCTGTCGAGATCTTTAAGCGTGACCTTGGCGCCGATATAAACCTTATCGCTGGGGATATTTTCATTCTCGATGATGCGCACGTTGGCGAGCTTGGCTTCCAGTTCAGCGATGCGCGCCTCATTATGGGCCTGAGCCTCCTTGGCAGCGTCATACTCGGCGTTCTCTGAAATATCACCCTGGGCACGCGCTTCCCCGATCGCTTTGGCGATGCGCTGGCGTTCCGTTGTTTTCAATTCTTCCAGCTGGGCCTGAAGCTTGTTAAGTCCGGCCCTTGTTAAATAGACTTCCCCTGCCATATCACAACTCCTTGAATAAAGTCAAAACCGCTCCACACCCCCGGGGCGCGGAGCGGTTTTTGTTGAAATCACATCGCGTTGATCGCTTTGGCCATGATCGGCAGTATGGCCTCAGCTTCATCCTTGGTCAAACGCCCAAGCTTGGCAAAACGCCATTCGCCTTCCTGGCTTAAATTCTCACGGGACAACTGCAATTTCTTGGCATTACTATTATAAGAGAAGACCCCTACCGAAATTCGGCTGCCGTCAAACTCTTTGACTTCCTTAAATGTTTCGACATCAAGTGTTGGATCGTAAGGCATAAAACGCTTTCCTTTCTCTAAGTTAACGGACTATCACATCCCCGGAAAATTAAATCCGGGCATATTCTTCATTTTGTTGGCGGCCTGCTGCTGAGATTTCTTCACCGCGGTGTTGATGCTGCGCAAGAGGTCCATCTGGATCCGGTTCTTGCTGGCCGGGCTTAAAAGTGATTCATCGATCTCAATGGATTGAACGATCTGGGCGCCGTTAATAACGACCTTGATGCCTCGCGCTTCGGTCACCTCGAGCTTGATCGTCTCCAGTTCTTTCTTGAGCTGATCAGCCTGT
>CAZLRE010000246.1:0-3039 GCA_964561885.1 uncultured Planctomycetales bacterium
AAAGAAATGGATGATCGTTGTCAACGCCGCGAATATCGATAAAGACCGCAAGCATTTTCAAAGTCATTTGAACAAATCAGCTGGTTTTCAGGATGTATCCATGCGGACGGCCAAGCTGGATCTGCAGGGGCCGTTGTCCCGCGATGTTTTATCCATCTTGGTTCCCAACATCGGGCGGCTTGAATATTACACATTTGATGAATTCGATCTTTTAGGCGAGCGGGTCATCATCAGCCGGACAGGGTATACAGGTGAATTGGGATTTGAGATTTATTATCCCTGGACAAAGGCAAAAGAATTATGGAAAGCGATTCTCAAAAATGATAATGTAAAACCCACTGGCTTAGGTGTGCGTGACGTGTTGAGGATCGAGATGTGTTATCCGCTGTACGGCCATGAACTCGACGAAACAATCTCTCCGCTAGATGCCGGTTTAAAGAAGTTCCTGGATTTTTCCAAAGATTTTATCGGCAAAGACGCTCTTTTAAAAAGAGAACAAGACGGCATCAAACAACACGCCGTGTTCTTTTTATCCCAATCCCGGCGCGCCCCGAGGGCGCATCACAAAATATACTCATCTGAAGGTGTTGAGTTGGGTATCGTGACCAGCGGAACGTTTTCGCCCGCTCTCGGATGCGGGATCGGCATAGGGATGGTTCGTAAACCTTTGAAGACGGGGGACGAGGTCCTTTTCGGTGATGACAAAAACAGGAACCCATCGGTTGTCGGTACGAGGCCTTTTTATAAACAGGGATCATTAAAAAATTAATTTTCGGCCAAGGAGTCAAGGAGTAGGTTATGGAAATCATTGAGCACTATCTGTATACCAAAGAACATGAATGGATCAACATCGAGGACAATGTGGGCACCGTTGGTATCACAGATTACGCGCAATCCGCGCTCGGTGACATCACCTTTGTCGAGCTTCCCCAGGAAGATGCCGAGGTCGAACAATTCGAAGAATTCGTTTCCGTCGAGTCGGTCAAGGCGGCCAGCGATATTTTCGCGCCCATGTCCGGCCGCGTTCTGGAAGTGAATTCCAAGCTGGAAGATTCCCCGGGCATCATCAACAAGCATTGTTACACCAAAGGCTGGCTGGTGAAGTTGGAGATATCCAGCATGGATGAGACCTCGAATTTGATGACCGCCGAAGAATACGAGAAATATCTGGAAAGCCTAGATCAATAATCCCTCTAGTAGAAAGTTTTTCCGTTGAACCCCCACATTCCTAATACCCCAGATGAGATCCGCGATATGCTCAAGGTCGTCGGAGTCAAAACGATCGATGACCTTTTTGTGGACATCAAGCCGTCTTTGCGCCCGAAATCGTTCGACCTTCCCGACGGGATGTCGGAGTATGAGGTCATGCGCCGTGTCACGGGCCTGGGGCTTAAGAACAATATCCATCTGGTTCCGTTTATCGGCGGCGGATATTATGATCACTATATTCCGTCGGCTGTCGACGCGCTTATCTCGCGCGGGGAATTTTATACCGCTTACACTCCGTATCAGCCTGAATGCGCGCAGGGCACACTGCAGTCGCTGTTCGAATTCCAGAGCTCAATTTGCACTTTGACCGAAATGGATGTCGCCAATGCCTCGCTTTACGACGGCGGTACGGCGCTCTATGAGGCGATGATGATGGCGATCCGTATTACGGACCGTACCAAGATCATCATGGACGGCGGTGTCAGTCCGATCTATCGCAAGATTTTAAAAACATACACGAGCCATTTGCATTACGAATTCATTGAAACGCCGGTCGTCCATGGCCAGGCGAGCCGTCAGGATATTCTCAAGCATCTGGATGACAAAACTGCGGCGGTCATTCTGCAGAACCCGAATTTCTTCGGCGTGATCGACGATCATGCCGACATTATTGAACAGATCCATGCCAAAGGCGCGTTAGCGCTATTGAGCGTTTATCCGGTTTCTCTCGGGTTGTTGAAAACTCCGGGCGCGATGGGCGCGGATATTGTGACAGGGGAAGGGCAGTCATTGGGTTTGCCGCTTAATTTCGGCGGGCCGTATCTCGGGTTTATGGCCACACGCAAGAAACATATCCGCAAGATGCCCGGACGTATCGTCGGGGAGACGCTGGATACCCAAGGCCGAAGGGCGTTTGTCAACACCCTGCAGGCACGCGAACAGCATATCCGCCGGGAGAAAGCCACGTCGAATATCTGCACGAACGTTTCCTTGTGTGCCGTTCAGTCTGTCATCTATATGTCCATGCTGGGTAAGGAAGGCCTCAAACAACTGGCGCAACTGAACCTTGATAAAGCGGAATTCCTCCGTCAGGAATTGGAGAAGATCAAAGGAGTTCAGGTCAAACGCAGTTCTCCGACTTTCAATGAGTTTACGATCGTTCTTCCCAAGGATGCTTCGGGTGTGGTCGGGGAGATGATCAAAAAGGGTTTTGCCGCCGGTTTTCCGCTGGGACGTTATTATCTGGGCATGGAGAAGTATCTTTTGGTCGCGGTGACAGAAAAGCGTACAAAACAGGAAATTTTAGATTATGTACAAGCCTTGAAAGATGTTTTAGCGTAGGGGGCGGTTTTTAAACCCGCCCGTACAGGTTTTATTATGAAATTGATTTTCGAGAAAAGCGTTCAGGGTCGTCGTGGATTCGGTCTTCCGGCGAGCGACGTACCGGTCAAGGCGAAGATACCCGCACAATACGCGCGCAAGGATGATGCCGAGCTTCCGGAGGTCTCCGAGCTTGATGTTGTGCGGCATTACACGCATTTATCGCAGAAAAATTTCTCCATCGACACGCAATTCTATCCTTTGGGTTCGTGCACTATGAAATACAACCCCAAGTTCACGGAAGATCTGGCGCGTATCCCGTCGTTCGCTAATCTTCATCCGCTTTTGCCGCAGCTTTCCGGCGGTGAGAAGTTAACGCAAGGCGCGCTGGGGGTCATGTATGATCTGGAATCCTTGATGTGCGCCATGACAGGGTTTGATGCGTTTACTCTTCAGCCGTTGGCCGGCGCCCACGGTGAGTTGACGGGCATCATGCTCATGGCGGCGTAT
>CAZLRE010000247.1:0-3009 GCA_964561885.1 uncultured Planctomycetales bacterium
GTCATAAAGCATTTTCTCGAAGTGCGGCAGATGCCAATACTGGTCGGTCGAATAGCGGTGAAAGCCTCCGCCTAACTGATCATACATCCCGCCTTTGGCCATGCGTTCAAGGGTTTGCGTGGCCATGCCCAAAGCATCCTCTTGTCCGGTCTTTGCCCAATAACGCAGCAACAGCGAAAGAGTGTGTCCCATAGGGAATTTGGGCGCCTGACCAAAACCTCCGTAAACCGAGTCAAACTGCGATTTAAGGCGGTGATACATCTGATCAAGCTGGATATCGCTGATGGCCTTATCATCAGGTTCGACGGAAAAACGGCGGTTGAGCAGTTGAGTCAACTCAACGCTCGAAGCCACGACCTGCCCCGGGTCTTTCTGCCAGGATTGATGAATGGCGCCCAGAAGATCGCGAAATCCGACGGAACCCCAGCGTGCGTACGGCGGGAAATAGGTGCCGCCGTAGAACGGCCTCTGATCAGGGGTCAGAAAGACGGACAATGGCCATCCGCCCTGTCCGGTCATGGCCGTGACCGAGGCCATATAGACCTGGTCGATATCCGGGCGTTCCTCGCGGTCGACTTTGATGGAAATAAAATGTTCATTCAGGATAGCGGCGATGTCCTGGTTCTCGAAGGATTCGCGGGCCATCACATGGCACCAGTGGCAGGTGGAATAACCGATGGAGAGAAAAACAGGTTTGTTCTCTTTTTGCGCGCGGTCAAAGGCCTCATGACCCCAGGGATACCAGTCCACAGGGTTCTCGGCATGATGCACAAGATACGGGCTTTGTTCATGTTTTAATCGGTTCATGACGGGACCAAGCGCATTTCTTGATTGATAATCGGCCCCTATGGTAACACTTTTGCTGAAGCGAATCAACACCGCTAAACGCATGGTGTTGCGTTAGAAGCATGGACATTGGAAAGATCATACCCTCACTCCAAACTCCTTACTCCGAACGATAAATACGATCTTATTTTTGTGTCGTTTCGAACGCATCCAGGGCGTTGGAGATGACATCCAAACGTTCCCCTGATGGCTTGGCAGGCTCGAGCGCAGGCGTATCAACAGCCTGGAGGTTGACTTTATCGGAAGACTGATACCGGTCGCCTTCCCTGAGCTTTTCGCGGCGTTGTTGCTCGCGGATCAATTCTCCGTCAATACGCTCCATATAGGTCCGTGTGCGTTTGTAGTTGGGAGCTATCTCTTCGATGCCGCTGAATTTCTCGCGGGCTTCACGGTAGGCGTGATTCCGATAATCTTTGAGCGCATCCGCGTACATTTTGGCCAGACCGTCCTCAAACGTCCGGCGCAGGGATTCCTGGTCATTCGGATTGATCGACGGTCCTTGTTGACCCGGCCCGGCCATGGATTTTTCGGACACATCCTTGGAAGGCGCAACGCCGGCTTTGGAACTGCCGCGCAAGTCAGCACCCTTTAAACTCTGGTCCCGGTTGATCCGGTTGGCGATCTCACGTTCCTTATCTTCCCGCAAGGAACGCTCTTCTTCCCTCTGCTGGCGAAGGGACGTTTTTTTCCACTCGGGAACAATATCATTCTTCGCTTTATTCTCAAGCTCAAGGGCGGCGATCGCGTTGTCAAATCCGCCGGGGCCTTTGGAGCGTCTTAACTCCTGTTCATACAGCTTGCGTAATTTCTTCTCCTGGGATAGCTGTTTTTGGGTCAACCGGTCCGCCTCGGTCAAACGTTTCTCAGCAACTCTTGGCAAAACGGCTTCTTTTTTCTTCTGCACAGCTTTGGCCCTGCTTTCGATAGACTTGCTACTCGTGTCGGAAAGTTCCATCTGGCTTTGATGCTGCGCCTGGGCCCCATCGTCATCCGGGCTCATTCCTTGAACAACCTGCGGATCTTCCTGAGGAAGTTCTTGATCTTGCGATTCCTCCTCGATAGACGGGACAGCCTTCATTTGCGACACCTGCTCCTGGTCAGGCACATCCTGCCCGGATCGTTGACGGAGGTTCAAGTTTAAAGAATCGGCATAATCACGGCCTGAAACAGAATATCTCATGGACGGATTAAGGATAGGCGAATTGAACCTGGGCTCCAGGCTCTTTTGCAGACGATTGTCACGCATGGCTTCCTGGACCTTGAAGGCCATCTTGTCCCTCTGTCCCCTTGATTCAATGTAATCGGTCCGTTTACGGTTCTGCCGCTCGATCTCCAAATTTTGTTTATGCAGGATCATGCGGTCGATCTTATCAATGTACTTGCGCGCCGCGCGCCCGTACTTGATGTTGTGCTCTAAGCTCAAGAACCGCGACTTGGCGTCGGAATAATTGCCTGCCGCGTAAGACTGCAGGGCTTGTTTGTATATGCTCCCGTTGTCCCGGTCGACCTGCCGCAATTTCTTCAGATGAGTGACGGTGTTCTTTTTCTTGATGCGGCGTTCCGTTGAAGTGCGCGGTCTCGCGCTCTTTTGCGCATCGATGGCGTTTCGTCTCATTTTTTGCTCTTCTTCATCGAGCGATTCTTGCGAAGGTTCCTCCGGCTTCAGCGGTCCCTGCACAGATCCCGCGCCTGATTTATCAGACGCCGGCTTATCTTGAGCGGGGACTTTCTTTGGTCTGACGGAAGATTTCCCTTCCCTTTGAGAGGCGACCGATTGAATGGTCAATAAACTGTCTACTATCTTCTCCAGTTCAGCGAATTTCTCTTTGATGGCCTCAAAATTGCGTTCTTTGGAAAGCGCCACGATCTCATCGTTGATCCGCCCGGCGCTGGCGACCAATTCCTGGACCATGGAGTTCTCCTGGGCCTTGATCTGCATTTGTGCCGCCATCTCGGCGCTCTGGGCGGTCTTGTTCTGATATTCGGCGATCTGCGATTCACGAACCTTCATTGTCTCCTGCAAAAGCTGGTTCTGCTTGTCGATCAGATTCAGATAACGTTTGGACGAACGGTAATCCGCGATCTTGGACTGGGCCTCGAGGAATTTAGCCTTGGCTTCATCATATTTTTTAGCCTGATAAAGCCTGACCGCTTCCTGGTAGA
>CAZLRE010000248.1:0-2987 GCA_964561885.1 uncultured Planctomycetales bacterium
CAATGACAAAACACGCGCCGATCACCGCGCTATCATGGACCGCATGATCCAGCTGTTCGCGGATTACCGCTCGGTCATTGAGAAACGATCCATGGGTTTTCAGATGTCGACGTGGGACAGCAAACTTCTGGCCTACGGTCAGGACTTTGAGAAAAAGCTGATGGACTTAAGCGTCAACATTCCCCTTGAAGAAGCGCTGGACTTGGGATGGAAGATCTTGGCCGAGCATTTTGACCCGACGGAAGTTGGTATTAAGGACGCATTAGTTAAGCAATTCTGGCCCGTGGCGGCAATAAAGTCATAAGGGTGCAATGTCTAAAATAAAGCTCACAAAATCTGAACTTAAGAAACAGCGCGACAGCCTCAAGCAATTCAAGCATTATCTTCCGACGCTGCAGCTCAAAAAGCAGCAGCTGCAGATGAAGATCCTTGAGGCGCGCCGTGAATATAACGCTCGTGAATCCATGCTGCATCAGAAAGAAAGGCACATTGCCCAGTGGGTCGGGCTTCTGGCTGAGGAAGGCGAAGCGGTGACCAAAGAGCGTATCGCGGAACTTAACCGTTTTGCCGCTCCGCAGAAGGTCACGACCGAGATCATCAATATCGCGGGCGCGCCCATTCCTTATTTGAAGGAAGTGAGCTTTAACGACGTTGAATACGATTATTATGAAACTCCGTTCTGGTATGACCGGGGGATCGAGGAATTCCGCGCATATATGAAGATTCTAGTTGAGATGACCGTTATCACCGAGCAGATCGCACGGCTGGAAAAAGAACTGCGCATCACAACCCAGCGTGTGAATTTGTTTGAGAAGGTCAAGATCCCCGAATGCCAGGAGAATATCCGCCGCATCCGCATCGCTTTGGGCGATCAGCAGGCCAATGCCGTCGGGATCAGCAAAGTGGCGAAGAAGAAGATCGAGATACGGGAATTGCAGGAAGTTTAGAATCCAAAGGTCCGCATGATCACACCGATGAAAAAAATATATATCCTCGCCCAGGCCAAAGAGCAGGCGACTTCCCTTGAGGCCTTACGTGAGTTGGGATTGCTGCATGTTGAGCACATCCATGCGCCGTCAGGCAAAACGCTCAGCGATGTTTACGCAGAGATCCAGGATCTGGAAAAGGCGCTCGCCATTCTTGAACCTTTCAAAGGCTCTGCCCAGAAACAATCTTCGAACGGGCTCAAAGACGCCCAGGAGGTTGTGAAGCTTGACCAGGAGATCAAACAGCTCAAGGAACAGCTGGCTGCGCTCGATCTTCAGATCAAGGCGTGGGAGCCTTGGGGTGAATTTGAACCGAACGATGTGCGCTTCCTGGCGCATCACGGCATTCATTTGAACCTTTATGAAGTTTCTGCCAAAGAATTAAAGAAAGCCGAGCGTGAGCTGATCGTGATCAACAGCGACGGAAAATCAGCCAAAGCGATCGGCATTAATCTTAAAAATGTTCCTTACCGTGAGGCCGTATTGCCGGCGCATGGATTGAAAACCTTGCGACATCAGGCGCATCAGCTTGACCACAGGATCAAAAATATTGAGAAAATCATATCCGAACATGGCCGCTATTATCAGTCGTGGACAAAGACTCTGGAAACAAAACGAAACGATATCGAGCTTCATAAGACGGCTGCAGGCATGGGCCAGCAGGAAGACATTGTCTATCTCAAAGGATTTTGTCCGGTTGACCAGGTGGATGCGATGAAGACAGGCGCCCGGAAAAATCATTGGGGCCTTTTGATCGAAGACCCGTCCGATGACGACCGTCCGCCGACGCTTTTGAAGAACCCGGACTCTATCGGGATGGTCAAACCCATTTTTGATTTCATGAACATCTCGCCGGGTTATCGCGAGCAGGATGTGAGCCTTGTGTTCCTTTTGTTTTTCACTTTGTTTTTTTCCATCCTGATCGGAGATGCGGGATACGGCTCGGTTTTCTTGCTGTTATTCGCTTTTGTCCATAAAAAGGTGGGCAAAAAGGTCGATCATAAGGTTTTCCTTTTGGGATATACGCTCAGCATCGGAACGATCATCTGGGGAATCATGACCGGAACGTATTTCGGCACAGTCCTGACATCAAATCTGATCAAACCGGTTGTGCCGTGGCTGACGGTCAATGAACATGTTCAGCAGCTGGTTTTTACCATCGGGGTCATTCACCTGACCGTGGCGCACGGCTGGCGCGCCTATAATCAGCTGCGCGTTAAGAATTGGAGCGGATTCATTGATATCGGCTGGATCCTTATTTTGTGGGCGTGTTATTTCGCGGTCCTCTATTTTGTGGTCAACAGTCCGGTGTCACCGCTGACACTTCCTTTGGCGGCGGCCGGAGGCATACTGATCGCGGTCTTCTCGAAGTTTGATATCATCGGGTTGTTCTTGGGATCGCTGGGCGCGTTCGGCGATATTGTTTCTTACATCCGCCTGTTTGCCGTGGGTTTGGCCGGTGTCGCGGTCGCGGATGCGTTTAACAATATGGGCATGTCGATCGGATTCTCCACGCCGGGTTCGGCAATAGGCGCGTGTCTGGTCATCGGCCTCGGGCATATCCTCAATATGGTCTTAAGCATGTTCGCTATTTTGGTCCATGGCATTCGTCTGAAGGTCATGGAGTTTTCCGGTCATTTGGGTATCGAGTGGGTAGGCACTCAATATCAGCCTTTAAAGAAAACTGTTGTTTAACGAAAGGGGTGCGTTGTGGATTCAAGCTGGGTATCATTCTTTCAAAATTTAGGTTCGGTCGCGATGCTTTCGATCGCGTCGTTGGGCTCTTCCTTCGGTATCGGCGCCGCCGGTTTGGCTGCCGTTGGGGCCTGGAAGAAATGTTATATGCAGAATAAACAAGTGCCGTTCCTTCTGGTCGCCTTCGTTGGAGCGCCCGCATCGCAAACTATTTACGCCATGATTTTGAACAATACCTTGATACCGATATTGGAAAAAGACCCTCATGCGTGGGTGTTCGGCGTGTTCGCCGGACTCGATGCGATC
>CAZLRE010000249.1:0-2951 GCA_964561885.1 uncultured Planctomycetales bacterium
TCTTCATCTTCCCCTTGAGCGGACACTCGCACATTCGAATTCTCGGTCGCCTCCAACAACACAAGCTCAAGTACCGAATCTGCCTGAGCCTCTTTACCGTCTTTGCTGATCAAAACCTTGGACTTGAATCCTTTGATCTTCTGCACAATGGCTGATGCCACGCGCAAATGAATGCCGTGCGGCTGGCGCACTTTAACATCAATAGACTTCATCTTTCTTTCTCCCCGTTGCTGTAATTCTCCTTATGCAATCAGAGAGCGGCAACAAAACCAAAATTGAACATTAAATGTCGTATTCATAATAGGTCACCTGACGCAGTGAAACATACACCTCTTGGGCCTTACGCAACTTAAGCGTCCTAAATTCATCCTGAGATATCTCCGCCTGAATAAGATTTCCGTTATCCGCTTTTAGATCGATCTTAACCACAGACCCGGCGGGATTGATATATTCGATGACCGCTTTCAATGACGACTTATCTTTCGGCTGATGCGTGATCTCAAACTGATGCGGCCGGACGAAAACGCTGGCGGTCTTACTTTTCGCATCCAGATTCGGCAGATCGATCGCGGTATTCCCGACATAGGCCTTGCCATCCTCGACCCGCGCGTGAAAAAGATTCACGTTCCCTAGAAAGTTTAGAACGAATTTATTGGCAGGCTTGTGATAAACCTCCTCAGGAGTGCCGAGCTGTTCAATACGCCCCTTGTTCATGACCACGATCTTATCTGCCACTTCAAGAGCTTCTTCCTGGTCATGGGTGACAAAAAGACTGGTGATATGAAGCTGGTCGTGAAAACGGCGCAGCCACTGACGCAATTCTTTGCGAACTTGAGCATCTAGAGAACCGAACGGTTCATCCAGCAATAACACTTTAGGTTCAACAGCCAACGCTCGCGCAAGCGCGATGCGCTGACGCTGTCCGCCGGAAAGCTGCCAGGGATATCTTCCTCCCACCCAATCCAGCTGGACCAAACGCAGCAATTCATTGACCTTGTCCTTGATCTGGCTTGGGGTAGGCCGCAGATGTTTCGGTTTAACTTTTAATCCGAAGGCGATATTTTCAAAAACCGTCATGTGACGAAAAAGGGCGTAATGTTGAAAAACAAAACCGACCCCCCGGTCTTTGATCTTTGTTTCCCTGGTATCTTCCCCTTCAAATAAGACCTGACCGCCCTCATCCGCGGTTTCAAGACCGGCAATGATCCTTAAAAGTGTTGTTTTGCCGGAACCTGACGGACCTAAAAGCGCGGTCAATTCACCGGTCGCAACTTTTAGATCAACATGGTCGAGCGCCTTGAAAGTTCCGAAAGTTTTAGAAACGTTTTTGACCTCAATACTCATTAATGCGCTCCTTGCCGCACAGCCGTTAATTCGGCTCTGAATTTTAATTCGACCAGCGATTTGACCACCAAGGTCACCAGGGCCAGCATCGCCAGGATCGAGGCGGCTGCGAACGCCGCCGTGAACTGATATTCATTGTAAAGGATCTCGATATGAAGCGGCAGTGTGTTGGTCAATCCGCGGATATGACCTGAGACCACCGAGACCGCCCCGAACTCGCCCATCGCGCGGGCATTGCATAGAATGACGCCGTATAAAAGACCCCACTTAATATTCGGCATGGTCACATACCAAAATGTTTTAAATCCGCTCGCCCCCAAGGTGATCGCGGCTTCTTCTTCATCATTCCCCTGGGACTTCATGATCGGGATCAGTTCACGCGCCACCATCGGAAAAGTCACGAATATCGTGGCCAGAATGATCGCCGGAGGCGCAAAGATAATTCTGATCCCGTGCTCCATGAGCCACGGACCGAACGCACCCTGAGCACCGAAGAGCAAAACATAGATCAAGCCGGAAATGACCGGAGAGACCGAAAGCGGCAGATCAATGAGCGTCAGTAAAAAATTCTTTCCGTAAAAATCGAATTTGGCGATCGCCCAGGATGCCGCGACCCCGAAAACCAAATTAAGCGGCACTGCGATAAGCGCGGTTAAGACCGTCAGCTGAATGGCTTTGATCGTGTCTGTATCGGTAAGAGATTGAACATAGACCGCAATGCCTTTGTTAAAGGCTGTTCCAAAAACAACACATAGCGGCATGATCAAGAAAAGCCCGATATAAAAAAGCGCGATCGCGATCAATCCCCACTTAACCCATGATGAGTCCCGACGAGCAAGCGACATATCAACTCATCCCTATGCGTTTGGCCGACCACCACTGCAGAACATTCGTGACTGCTAAAAGAAAGAAGGAAACTAAAAGCATCACAACCGCGATCGCGGTGGCGCCCGAATAATCATACTGCTCGAGCTTGGTAATGATCAAAAGCGGCGCGATCTCGGTCTTATTCGGCATGTTCCCGGCGATAAAAATGACCGACCCATATTCCCCGATCGCGCGTGCGAACGCTAAATTAAAACCCGTTAATAACGGAGGTAAAAGTAACGGGAACAATACCCGCCAAAATGTCTGCCATCGCCCGGCACCAAGACTGGCGGCGGCTTCCTCTATTTCCGGGTCGAGATCCTGCAGGATCGGCTCAACCGTGCGGACGATAAAAGGCAACCCGATAAAAATAAGCGCGATCGTGATCCCGAACGTGCTGTAAGCCGACTGAATGCCCATCTTATACAGATGCTGACCGATCCAGCCGTTGGATGAGTAAAGCGTCGTCAATGCGATACCGGCAACAGCTGTGGGCAAAGCAAACGGAAAATCAACCAACGCGTCTATGATCCGTTTGCCCGGGAAGGTATAGCGCGCCAAAACCCAGGCAATTATAAAACCAAAGACCACATTCACAAGGGCCGCGACAAATGCCGCTCCAAAACTCAACCGATATGCGGCGAGCGTGCGCGGCGCGGTCACAACATCCAGGAATTCCTTCCATCCAAGCGATGAAGTCTTGATAAAAAGCATGGACAGCGGAATAAGCACGATCAAAC
>CAZLRE010000250.1:0-1404 GCA_964561885.1 uncultured Planctomycetales bacterium
ATCCTTCTTCTCTTTTAAGATCCGGCAGAACACACAGCCTTTGTGTTTATCGATCTGATTGATGTATTTCAGCCGCCATGGCGCCCAAAGTTTATCCATATGCCTTCTGCTTTCTCGATGTATAACTCATCACACCTACAGCTTTATTATTTTCCCCGTGATCCCGCGTTCAGTCACATCCAAAATGCCGTATGAACAGTAGGGCGCGCAAACAGTATCGTTCGGGCTGCCTGGATTGAAATAGAGAACACCGTCGATCGTCTCATTGAACGGCTGATGCGAATGGCCGAAAACAACCGCATCTACCTTGTCTTTCCTAAACTCAGCCTGAACCCGCTCAAGGATCTTCTGCCTGGGACCCTCGCCGTGATAAACGCCGATCGCGAAGGAACCGCAGCGGATCAGCTCTTTCGCAGGGAATATCTTGCGGATCTGAGCCGGGTCCATGTTCCCCCAAACACCCTTGACCTCTTTGATCTTCGTGAGCGCCTCTATCGTTTTTGCGTCACAGAAATCTCCGGCGTGAATAATAAAATCAACTTTCTTGAAGGCTTCTAGAACCTGTTGGGGGATCGGACTGGAGTGGGTGTCGGAAATAATGCCAATTTTCATCGCACCACGTAGGGTTTATCGTACAAATGCATCAGAGAGTTGATCTCTTGTTCATTCCAGACCCACATGCGTTCCTGCAGGGCGCGCACGCGGGTGTTCTCATCAAGATTGGACAAAGACACAACGACGAGTCGCTGAGGCTTATTACCCATATTTTTTGCTTCGGTCAAAAGCGAATTAATGTCGCCTTCAGTGAATGGGTCCTTGCGCATCGCAATGAGCCAGACTCCTTCGTCGCACTGACCCTGGATGGCGTCAATATAGGTGCCGGCGATAGAGCGCAGCTTGACCGGCGTGATCTCGGAAAAAACCGGCAATTTATAACGACGCCCGTTGAGGTTCAACGACTCGTTGTCAAAACAATGGAACAACTCGGACATGCGCGTGGTCAGATCTTTTCGCAGCGTGGCCTGAAATTCCGTGACCGAGCGGTTCAATTCCTCGCGGAACAGCTTCTGCTGGCGGCCCGGTTCCAGGTCGATGGCCGCGATCCGTTTCTGGAGCACATATTTGATCCAATAACGGAACATCTTGTCCTTGAATTGAAATATGGTCCCGTTGCGTTCCAGGATATCCAGCTCCATCAGACGCGTGAGCTTCTGGTTTAACTGTGTCTGTTTCTGCCCGAGCGTTTCCATGAGGTCTTTGAGACGGGATTTTCCGTTGGCAAGCGCGATCAGAAGCATGACGACCGACCGGTTGCCCTTGCCCTGGGAAAGTTCGGAGACCACCAGATCAAAATGACGGCTGATGGCGCCCCACGGATTGAAGACCACATCCTCAATCGCCTGG
>CAZLRE010000250.1:1414-2946 GCA_964561885.1 uncultured Planctomycetales bacterium
AGAGGAACATACACCTCTGACTGTTTATGAACAGCGCCTAAATGGATCAATTCCTGGCAGATGAGGCTCAGATAAAGCGGATGCCCGCCGGTAAAATCCGCCAGAAAATTGCGCAAATGAGAACCGACCTTCATCGGGTCCATAAATTTCTCGATGAATTCCTGGCTGGTCACGCCGTCAAAGGCCCCCACCCCGATAATTTCAAAATTACCGAACAAAAGTGTGAGTTTCTCGGCGAGGATCGTATGGGCGATTTCAGGATAGGAACTCGCGATGACATACAGACAACGCCGTTGCGTCATGATGGTGTTACTCATTTCCTGGAATACATTCTCTACCGGGAAATCCTCAAGGACGTGAAACTCATCGAGAACGATCAGACACCTTTTGCCGGCCTCATTGTTGAAGATCTCCGGCAAGGCCAGAAGATCTTTATAAGCCTCATTGTATTTTCTTGATCGCAGACTGATGTATATCTTGTCAATGGCATCGACGGTCTGGGGGATCATCGGGCGGGCGACTTCCATCAGGACCTTGATCTCTTCCTGGGAAGTCATATTCTTGGTGCGTGCAACATGAAAAAGGATGCTTTTGACAAGCTTGGTTACGAAATAATCAAAATCCCTGTTCTCAAAATTTAAATAGATCGCGACAATATCAGGATCTTCAATGTCGAAGACGAATTTCTGAAGGATCGTGCTCTTGCCGATATAACGGCTTCCCAAAAGAGCCAAATTCTGGCGATAGCCTTCGTTGAGATCCTTCATCCGCCGGGATAAAAGATCGAGGACCGCTTTACGGCCGTAACACAGACTATGAGGTCCGGTCAGATTCATGGTAAATAGTGCAAAGGATTTGTGGGTTCATCCATTTTTCTGATCTGAAAATGCAAATGGGCCGATCGTCCGCTTTTCGCCAGCCGGCCAAGAGGAGACCCCTTGGAAACGTCCTGTCCGGGTTTGACCGCAAGCCCTTCCTGGTGAGCATATACGGAATAATATCCATCCCTATGATCCAGAATGACGGTATCTCCGTACCCGCTCAAATATTCGGCCATCACGACTTTGCCGTCGCGTGCGGCCAGGATCTCTTCTCCCTGCGCCGCCGTGATATCAATACCGCGATTGACGCCCTGGCCTTTGGCGTCATTAAAAAATGAGATCACACGGCCTTTCAATGGCCAGGCAAATTCATCGGGTTTGTCATCAGGTTTATCTCGAACGACCTTCAGCGTCTCTTTGGCCCCTGGAATGAACACCAACTGGTTCTCTTCGATGACCGCCGCATTCGGAATATTGTTCGCCGCGACGATCTCATCTAGCGATACGCCGTATGTTTTAGAGATACGCCATAGCGATTCCTGCTTGGCCACCTTATGATAGACCCCTTGCGGCTTCTCAGCCGCCGGCGGTGGCGGCACAACCCCGGCAGGCACCGTGGAGGCGGACCCGGACCTCGCCCGGCGCCACGCCCACCACCTCGATGCGGCCACCATGGCCGCCGGCCACGGCCCCGGCGGCGGCATCGACCAC
>CAZLRE010000251.1:0-2938 GCA_964561885.1 uncultured Planctomycetales bacterium
AGTCCGGAGGAAATCATCGGACGAACGGACTTCGATGCCCGGTGGCGTGAGCACAAAGCTCTCTTGCGTGATCAGCTCAGATCGCGCTTTGATGCGAAGTTCATCATTTATAAGGACAGGGCGGCATCGGCATCCCCAAACGTTGAGGCGATCACGATCGAAGTGCTTCTCAACGGGCCGTCACAGACGGTTGTTGAGGAGAACGGTCTGCGGTTTCATGTGGATCTCAATGATCATTTGAACCAGGGGCTGTTCCTGGATATGCGCAAGAACCGCAAACTTGTGGCCTCGTTCGCCAAAGACAAAGATGTCTTGAACTGTTTCTCATACACCTGCTCCTTCGGCGCGTATTGCCGGCAGGCCGGCGCCGCCAAGGTCGTCAACGTGGATATCAGCGCCAAGTTCCTTAAAAAAGGTGAGGAGAATTACCGACTGAACCATCTGAAGACCGGCCGCAGTGAATTTATGCGCGAGCATGCCATCCGTTACGTCGAGCGCGCGGCCAAGCGCAATAATCTTTTTGATATCATCATTCTGGACCCGCCGTCTTTTGCGCGGTATGAAGGCAAGGTGTTTTCCGTCAAAAAGGACATGGCGTCATTGATGACCAAGGCCATGCTTGCTTTAAAACCGAAAGGTATTATTTTTGTTTCGAGCAATTGCAGCGCGGTCTCCCGTGAACAGCTGGAGACTTGGGGCCGGCAGGCGGCCAGGGATTCTGGGTCGGTGATCCTTGAGATCGATAAACTCGGCCAGGATGTTGATTTTCGCAAGAGCGGTCTGGTCAAGGAGAGTTTCTTATCGGCGTTGTTGATCAAGATCGGAAGGCAATAAAATAACAAATACCAAAGCACAAATGACAAATCAAATGACAAAATTTAAAGGTCAACGTTCAGAACGTTTCGGAATTTAATATTTGTTTTTGGTCATTTGATTTGCCATTTGGATTTTGTCATTCTTCATTCAACCGCTTTCTTAACTACTGGTTCCCATGAAACAGATGTCTTTAGGAAAAGTTCCTCTGGAACGGGCATTCTCGAAATTAGGTTTGGCCTCCCGCACACAGGCCAGGGGATGGATTATCGAGGGGCTCGTTCGGGTCAACGGGAATGTGGTCAAAGACCCGCTGTTGCCGGTCGTACCCGAGCGCATCAAGCTTTCCGTGGATGGTCAAACCCTTGGGGACACACGCTGGCGAACAGTCTTGCTGTATAAACCCAAAGGTGTTCTCACCACGCGCTCTGATGAAAAGGACCGGCCGACGGTATTTTCGCTTTTGGATGAGGATGGTGCGTATTTGCATCCGGTCGGACGTCTGGACATGGCCACAACCGGGTTGCTGCTTTTGACCAATGACACGCGTTTATCGTCATGGCTGACCGATCCGAAGAATAAGATTGTGAGGACTTACGCGGTTACAGCGAAAGGCTGCGTGACTTGCGATGAAACCGCGATGATGGTCCGCGGGATTAAAGACGCCGGCGAGATATTAAGGGCCGATAAGGCGGTCATCCGCAAAGCAAGCCAGCGGGAAACGCATCTGGTGGTGGAATTGACCGAAGGAAAGAACCGCGAGATCAGGCGCATGTTCGATGCGATCGGCCATGAGGTCACGGCGCTCAAGCGTCTGGCTTTCGGAGGTCTGCAATTAGGGGCCATGACGCCGGGAGAATACCGCGAGGTTTCGAAAAAGGAACTGACCGCGGCCTTTAGTAAACCTCTGTTTAAAGACTAATTTTATTCTTCACTTTTTGATGTTCTCGGGCTAGGATACAATCAATTTATCGAATGATGATGGTTAAAATTTGTGAATGGAACACATAACGTGAAATAAAGGAAGAACATGAAACCAAAAGCCAGAAAAGTGCTGGTTGTGGATGATGATCCGGTCCTGGTGCGGCTGGTCAAAGAGATGTTAAAGAATCAGGGCTTCGTGGTCGAGACAGCCAAAGACGGGATCGATGCCATGGTCATGGTCAAAAAAGAAAAGCCCGATCTTATTGTGCTGGACATCATGATGCCGGAATTAAACGGCTATGATGTTCTGCGCGCACTTAAATTCACCGATGAATATAAAGAAATCCCCGTACTGCTTTTGACCGCCCGTGAGCAGGAACTCGACAAGCGCATCGGTGAGATGATGGGGATCGATTATCTGCAGAAACCCGTCCAACGTGAAGCTTTGGTCGAAAAGATCAAAAAGATCTTTAAATTATGAAACCCTCCAGACTCCTGATCGTGATCGGCTGTATCTTTTTGTCGGCTTCTTTGACCGCCCATGCCGAAGAAGGGCGTTTTAAGAAGAATAATCCTGACGGTGTGAAATATGAGTTCGCCCGCAGTTTTATCGCGAGCATGGGTTATTTCGCGTCGATCGAAGAGCGGCTTAAAGAGGCGGGTGAGGCCAGTGATGCCCTGGATGAAAAGAAACGTTTGAAATGGAATCTGGACCGTTTGGCCAAAGACAATCTGGACCTTAGGGTCGCTAAGAATTATATGGTCAAGTATTTCAATGCCGGCAACGCGCTCATGCGCAAGGTCGTTGATACTTATGCGGTCACTTGCGATGAATTGATCGCGATCAATCACCGCGAGCGCGAGCTGTGGCAGCAATGGCCGCAGATGCGCAGGGTCGATGAGGACGGCAATCTTGATCTTAAGGAATTTCTTGATGCGCAGGCGGTCTTGTCGGATGAACGCAAATCCGCCATGAGAAAATTGGTTGAAGCTTCAGTGCTTACGACCAAGGTCCTTTTGAACGAAGATGTCCGTGAGAAACAGGTGAGAAAACGTCTGGCATTGACGCATAACCAGCGCGAGAAGCTCATCAGAAACCTCGATGATTATGCCGGGGACAATCTTGATTGGGGCATGAAACCCGGCCAAACGTATTTGCAAAGCGCCCAGGCGGTGGTGCGAGAAGTCCTGGAAGATCCGA
>CAZLRE010000252.1:0-2930 GCA_964561885.1 uncultured Planctomycetales bacterium
CTGGCCGTATCCACCTTGTCGGCTTCCAATTTTGAATTGCCGATCTTGATGCCTTGGGCTTTCAAGAATGTATAGGCCATACCACCGCCGATGACAATGGTGTTGGCTTTGGTCAGAAGATTCTTGATCAGAAGAATTTTATCGGAAACTTTGGCGCCGCCCAGAATGACCGCGAGCGGACGTTTCGGATTGGTGACAGCCTCGCCTAAATACTTCAATTCCTTTTCGATCAAAAATCCGGCCACAGACGGAAGATATTTGGTGATGCCTGCCGTTGAGGCATGGGCGCGGTGGGCGGTGCCGAAGGCGTCATTGACATACACATCTGCGAAAGAGGCCAGCTCTTTGGCGAAATTGGCGTCATTCTTCTCTTCCTCTTTATGGAAACGCAGGTTCTCTAATAAGATCACGCGTTCTTTGCTATTGGCGATAGCATCTTTGACTTTAGCGCCCACGCAATCTTCAAGCATCAATACATCCTGTTTAAGAAGCTCTTTAAGACGTTTGGCCACCGGCTTGAGAGAGAAATCTGCTTCAAAACCAGCGCCTTTCGGCCGTCCTAGATGGCTCATCAAAATGACCTTGGCAGCACCCTGCTTCAAAGCATATTCAATGGTCGGAAGGCTGGCTGTAATTCGGCGGTCATCGGTAATGTTCTTGGCATCATCTAAGGGGACGTTAAAATCCACACGGATGATGAGTTTTTTGTTCTTAATATCAATATCACGGATCGCTTGTTTATTCATGGTATTAACTCCTTAAATAAGCCTAAAAAATTTTCCCTATTATAACCAACCTTCGGTCTTTGTCAATTTATTCGGCCGACCGGGCGATCCGCGGGATGACCACGATAAATCCTATCAAAACCCACATTAAATTGCCCAGTTGAACGGAATAAAGCGTTGTGTCAAAAAAACTCTGAACAAGAAAACCGGCCAGCCCGGCCAAAAGACTGGCCAATAGGACCTTATCCTGATAGCTCGCGATTGTCGGCAACGCCGACCATGCATACTTTAAAAGTACGCCGATCATCGCCAGAAACGCCAAAAGCCCAATGATCCCGATTTCTGCGGCCATCTGCAGATAGCAATTATGGGCGTAAACCGTGGCCAACTTGGAATATGAATTTAAACCGTTGCCGAAATACGGGGATTTCTTAATGGCATCTGCCGCATGTTCCCAGAAACCAGACCTACCCATGCCCAACTGAAAACTGTGCGCAAGCATGAAATTATCCCGCTGGCGTCCGGTATACTTGCTTAAATTCTCAGGTGTTTTTTCAATATTCCCGTATTCCTGAACAATTCTGAAATTATCCGTTGTGAATGTAACGTCCCTGAATTTCACAAGAAATGGAAAAAAAACGGCCAAGAAAATAAGACTAACAGCAAGCGCTTGTACGTAATATCTGCGCATCGCGATCACAAATACGGTCATTGAAAACCAAAATCCGATCCATGACCCTCGTGAAAAAGTCAGCCCAAGGCACACCAACATCAAAAGAAGCGTAAGTCCTAACACGATCTTGGCAGTCCAGTCTTCTCCCAAATGACCTTTGCCCCATTCTTTGACAAATGCGGCACCGCGGCGAATAGGCAGGATTATAAGCCCGAACACCGCCGGGATCAAGGCGATCAAATAGGCGCCAAAATCATTGGCATGACGCAACGAGGCTGAAACACGATTGTGCTCAATAGGCAATTGACGCAAGAAATCCCTGCCCGAAAAGAACTGGAACAATCCATCGGCAGACACCAAAAAAGATGCCGCGATTACAGATGCCGTACAATTCCTGAGATGTTCCCTGGTTTTGATACAATCCACAAAAACGGCATACAGATAATATCCTTCCAGAACTTTGCCGAAAAAAGCGATCCAGCTGTCCGAAGGGTACCGGCTGAAAATTACCGAGATCAGAACACATGCGATGAATATACCCACAGCCTTCTGAAAATACTCTGCCCCGCCGGCAACATCGGGCACGAAATATTCAACCCATCTCGGTTTCTGCCCGGATCTGGAGCGCTCCTTGTTTAACGATATTTTCTTGATCAAAAAGAAAAAGACCACAAACGTGGCCATAATTTCCACTAACGCGATCGAAACCGGTAAAAACAGGATCAACAGGCAATAAAAGAACGCAACAATGCGGTTATACTTCTGTTCAATGTTTTGGATCTGCGGGTCGGTCATGGTCAGTTCGTCTTACGACCTTCTTGGAGATACCATCGGATGGTTTTCATCAATCCTGTTTCGAGGCTGGTACGGGCTTGGAAACCGAACTCTTTTTTGGCGCGGGAGGTGTCGAGTTTTCGCCGGGGCTGGCCGTCCGGCTTTGTGCGGTCCCAAACGATCTTTCCTTGATAACCGGTCAGACGCACAATAAGCTTTGCGAGTTCTCTAACGGAGATCTCCCGGCTGGCGCCCAGATTGACAGGTTCAGGGCTGTTATATTTCTCCGAGGCAAGTACGATCGCCCTGGCGGCATCATCAACATACAAAAACTCGCGCGTGGCCTTGCCTGTGCCCCACACCGAAATGGACGGCGCGCCGGCAATCTTGGCGTCCACGCATTTCTTGATCAGCGCCGGGATAACATGGGATGACGCCTCGGAAAAATTATCACCCGGCCCGTACAAATTGACCGGCAGAAGAAAGATCGAATTAAAACCATATTCCTGCCGGTACGCCTGAGATTGCACCAGAAGCATTTTCTTGGCAAGACCGTACGGGGCGTTCGTCTCCTCGGGATATCCGCTCCAGAGATCGCCCTCTTTAAAAGGGACTTTCGCGAATTTTGGATACGCGCAGATCGTTCCGAGAGCGACAAATTTCTCAACACCGAATTTGCGCGCCTCTTCCATGAGCGGCACGCCCATCATGATGTTGTCATAAAAGAAACTGCCGGGATGGCGCTGGTTGGCCCCTAT
>CAZLRE010000253.1:0-2929 GCA_964561885.1 uncultured Planctomycetales bacterium
CATGACCACGAAAGACAAAACTAAGAACGAAAATGAATCTTTGATCGATCGCATAAGAAGCCTCGTATTAATTGAGCTTATATTACACTCCAATGTTCGTTGTTTCAACCCGGATTTTGCATTACAAATTCCGGGTAATATTTTTTTTATTTCGGGTCCTTTCGATGAAAGAATCGATACAAGACCGGCAAGACAACCAGCGTCAATACCGTTGATGATATGATCCCGCCGATAACGACCGTTGCCAAAGGTCTCTGAACCTCTGCCCCGCGGCCGGTGGCCAGCGCCATCGGTATAAACCCGAATGACGCGACCAAGGCCGTCATTAAAACCGGACGCAACCGTGTCAATGCGCCGACTTTAATGGCTTCAACCAGCGGCCTTCCGTCATCGCGCAATTTTTTAATAAACGAGATCAGAACAAGACCGTTTAAGACCGCAACGCCGGACAGAGCGATAAACCCGATACCGGCGGAGATGGAAAGCGGAATACCCCGCAGCCACAAAGCGGTGACCCCTCCCGTCAATGCCAGCGGAACACCGGTGAAGACCAGCAAAGCATCCTTGACCGTTCCAAACGACATGAACAACAATATAAAGATCAAAAGTAACGCTGCCGGCACAACGATCGTTAATCGTCCAGCGGCCGAGATCATTTGTTCGAACTGCCCTCCCCAGTCCGTCCAATAGCCCGCCGGAACTTGAACATTCTTATCAATAAGATCCTGGGCCTGCCAGACGAACGAACCGATATCACGGCCGCGCACATTGGCGGTGACAACAACGCGGCGTTTGCCGTTCTCACGGCTGATCTGATTAGGGCCGGGCGCCACATTAAATTTGGCTACGGCACCGAGCGGTAAATACTTCAAAGGGACCTCTATCCCGCTGACGGTGGGAACGGCATCTGTTCTCTGCGACAATGGGACTGGAATGTCATGCAAGGCCTGTGTGTCGCTGCGCAATTCCTCGGGAAGCCTTACGATCAGATCGAACCGGCGGTCCCCTTCAAACACCTGCCCCGCTGACTTGCCGCCGATAGCGATGGCGATCACCTCTTGGATATCGCCGACATTCAAACCGTAGCGGGCCGCTTCCTTACGGTCGATCTCAACGGTCATCATGGGCAAGCCCGTGACTTGCTCCACCTTGACATCTGATGCCCCTTTGACTTTCTTCAAAACCTCAGCGATCTTTTGCCCCGTCTGTGACAAAACATCCATGTTGTCACCGAATATTTTAACCGCCACATCACTTCTTACCCCTGCGATCAACTCATTAAATCTCATCTGGATGGGCTGGGTAAATTCATAGGCGTTGCCGGGTATTTTTTTAACGTCCTCCTCTATAGCGCTCACCAGATCCTCTTTTGAACGCCCGGGATCCGGCCATTCCTTACGCGGCTTTAGCATGATCAATGTATCGGCAACATTGGGCGGCATCGGGTCGGTGGCGATCTCCGCAGTCCCGATCTTGGAAAATACCGTCGCCACTTCAGGATGCGACTTGATGCGCTCTTCAAGCACATGCTGCATCTGGACAGCCTGGGTCAAACTGGTCCCCGGAATGCGCAGCGCATGCGTCGCAATGTCCCCTTCATCCAGGCTCGGAATGAATTCCCGTCCCATGAACATCGCCAGAACTCCGCTTAAAAGAATCAGGATGGTGGCACAAACCATCACAACTTTCTGTCGGTCCATGACCCAATCCAAGACCTGCACATAAAGTTTTTTGGAACGGACCATCACGGCATTTTCTTTCTCCGCGACTTTTCCTGACATAAAGACCGCGACCGCCGCCGGAATGAACGTCACAGACAAGACCATCGCGCCCGCCAAAGCCATGACAACGGTCAACGCCATGGGAACGAACATCTTGCCTTCGACACCGCTCAAGGTGAGGATCGGCAGATAAACGATCATGATGATCAGCTGACCGAACACAATGGCCTTCTGGACTTCCTTCGAGGATTGAAAGACCAATTCCAGACGCTCCGATAAATTCAAAGAACGTCTTAAACGATGTTGTTCCTCGGCAAAACGGCGGATGCAATTTTCAACAATGACCACTGCCCCATCGATGATGATGCCGAAATCAAGCGCGCCCAAACTCATCAGATTAGCGCTGACTTTATTGGTGACCATGCCGGTGATCGTAAAAAGCATGGATAAGGGAATGACCGCAGCGGTGATCAACGCCGCACGAAAATTGCCCAAGAATAAAAACAGGATCACAATAACAAACAGCGCCCCCAAAAGTAAATTATCTTTGACCGTTTCGATCGTGGCATCCACAAGCGTGGTGCGGTCATAAACAGTCTGTGCCGCGACACCTTCAGGCAAGGTCTTGTTGATCTCTTCCATCTTTTCAGACACGCGATGAGATACCGTCCGGCTATTTTCTCCCATCAGCATGAACGCTGTTCCTAAAACAACCTCCTTGCCATTCTTGGTTGCGGCACCTGTGCGCAATTCCTTTCCTTCGATCACAGCGGCAACATTTTTAATAAAGACCGGTACATTCTCGTGGTATCCGACAATGATCTCTTGAACTTCCCCGATACCGCTGACCTGTCCGGGGGCCCGGATCAAATACTGCTCACCCGCCCGTTCGATATAACCAGCGCCGACATTGTCGTTATTGCTCTGTAATGCCGTGATAATATCCTGAAAGGTCAGGCCGTAGGACACCAAACGTTCCGGATACGGCGTGACATGAAATTGCCGTTCATATCCCCCGATGGTATTGACTTCTGTGACACCGGGAACATTGCGAAGCTGAGGTTTGATGATCCAGTCTTCAATGGTGCGCAGGTCTGTGGGCGTATAATCACTGCCGTCGGATTTCTTTGCCCCTTCATTGGCCTCAACCGTCCACATAAAGATCTCACCAAGTCCGGTGGTGATAGGCCCCATGACCGGATCGATCC
>CAZLRE010000254.1:0-2924 GCA_964561885.1 uncultured Planctomycetales bacterium
CGTCTATTATCCGCTGGAGATCCTGCCGTTCTGGGTGGTCATGCTCGGCATGACCGTCGCCAATGTCGGGATCTTTCTGGTGCCGTGGATATTCAAGAGCACAAGTCGCAAGGTCCTTTCGAT
This sequence comes from uncultured Planctomycetales bacterium, assembly GCA_964561885.1. Lineage (GTDB taxonomy): Bacteria > Omnitrophota > Gorgyraeia > Zapsychrales > Fredricksoniimonadaceae > JAGNTT01. Next base: position 124 of record CAZLRE010000254.1, read on the forward strand.
CATCGCATGGATCATCACCGCTTATCTGGTGATCATCACGGTGTTCGGACAAACCATTTACGAAATATTCAAAGGAACGGCCCCATGAAGACAGCCATCGTTATTCTTTTAGTGTTCGGATTTTCGGCGCCGGCGTTCGCTTATCCGGAATTCCAGCGTTATTCCAAAGAGGTTTCAGGACGTCCGATCAATTGCGCGATATGCCATACCCATTCCGACGGGCCTGAGGGTTTGAAGGCCGGACAGATCGGCAGTCTGAACGAAGAAGAGAAGAATGCGCTGGGACTGGCCCGTCAGGCGTTCAAGCCCGGCAACAGCGCCAAGAGCCCGGTACTTAATGATTTCGGCAACAAGGTCCTTAATGATCTCGGCAAAGAAAAACTCATGGAATTGCGCAACAATCCGCAGCTCCTTGCGTCCGCGCTTGCCAAGACGAGCGATCTTGATAAGGACGGGATACCGGATGCCGAAGAATTCCTCGATGGAACGCACCCTTTGAATTCGCTCGACGGCCATCCTTGGAAGCTGTTCGTGAACAATCTCTCCAAGAACAGCTTCCACATCATCATGATGGTGCTTGCTACCGCCTGCGGCCTGTTCGGTCTTTACAACGCTTTGCTTTGGCTGGGTGTTAAAGCCTCAAGGAGGAAATAATTTATGCAGGAACAGGCAACCGCACAATCCCACCGCGTCCTATTCCTTAACACTCTAGCGTTCACGGTTTGTTTTGCTGCTTGGATGTTAAATGGAGTTCTAGTTACGTTCTTGTCCACAAACCAAGTCTTTGACTGGGGGCCGGTCGAGATCGGATGGCTCATGGGGATCCCTGTCCTCACAGGTTCGATCTTCAGGCTTCCGGCGGGTATGCTGACGGACAAATTTGGCGGCAAACCGGTTTTTGGTACGCTTCTTGTGATCTCGGCGGTACCGATGTATTTGCTCTCGACAGCCAATTCATTCTTTGAGTTCGCGCTGTACAGTTTTGGTTTCGGGCTGGCGGGCGTGAGCTTTTCCATCGGCATCGCGTTCTCATCGGTCTGGTATCCCAAAAGATTACAGGGGACCGCGCTTGGTATTTTCGGCGCCGGTAACGCGGGCGCGTCATTGACCACGCTGTTCGCGCCCAAACTTTTGAACATCTTTACGCACAATGGGGCCCAACTGGAAGGCTGGAGAACACTGCCGAAATGTTATGCGGCGATGCTCTTGTGTATGGGCGTGGTCTTTCTTGTTTTCTCGATCAATAAAAAACCTGCCTCGAGCGCCAAGGGTTGGGTTGAGATGCTAAAGCCCTTGAATAATATGCGCGTTTGGCGGTTCGGTCTTTACTATTTTCTGGTCTTCGGATGTTTCGTGGCCTTTGCCCAATGGCTGGTGCCGTATTTCGTGAGCGTTTATTATCTGCCGCTTGTAACCGCTGGTATTCTGGCGTCGTGCTTTAGTTTTCCCTCCGGAGTTATCCGCGCTGTCGGCGGATGGATGTCCGACCGCTGGGGCGCCCGCAAAGTGATGTACTGGGTGCTGGGGTTATCGACAGTTATTTCTTTTTTGTTGATCGTTCCCAAGATGGATATTTATTCGCCGGGTCAAGGGATCATGGCCACACGGCCCGGGGTTGTGACCGAAGTTTCCCCGACATTCATTATCGTGGACGCAAAGAAATATCCATTGGCGGAAAAGAAAGTGCGCGTCGAAGAATACGACGATAAACTTCTGGTTTTTCCGACCAAAGAAGTTTGGCAGGAACCCGTGGTTGAGGTTGGACAAAAAGTTCAGCGCAAGGAATTGCTGGCCAAAGGGATCACCCGCATCCATTTTCAGGCCAACGTCTGGATATTCGCTTTCTTGGTCTTTGTGCTTGGCGCTGTCTGGGGCATCGGCAAAGCGGCCGTTTACAAACATATCCCGGATTATTTTCCGGAAGAGGTCGGCGTTGTCGGAGGGATGGTAGGCGTCTTGGGAGGTCTGGGCGGATTCTTCTGTCCGATCATCTTTGGTTATTTACTTAAGAACACCGGTTTGTGGACGAGCTGCTGGATGCTCATGTTCATGCTTTCGCTGGTGTGTTTGTGGTGGATGCACGTGGTCATTGTCCGCATGATGAGGGCTAAACATCCGGAATCTGCTCATCTGATCGATCATTAATAGTTGTTGTTCTCTCTGAGAGTTGGAGTCTCGCTCAACGAGCCCGCACACCATTGATCTAATGGATCTTTAAGGAGATGGTGTTGGACTCAATTCGCTTAATCCCAACTCTCATAGAGAACATTTGAGAGGAGAATATGCCTAAAATAAATCTGGATATTTGGAATGTGGAAGATCTTTCGTTCTGGGAACAGCAGGGGAAGAGAACGGCATTTCGTAATCTCTGGATTTCCATCCCGGCGCTGCTGCAATCATTTTCCATCTGGATCATGTGGGGTATGATCATTGTGCAGATGAAAAAGTTGGGATTCACGTTAGGCCTTCCTCATGCGACCCCGGAAGATCTTAAGAATTTTAACGAGATGCTCTGGACGATCCCGGCCATTGCCGGGCTTGCAGGGGCGACCTTGCGCATTCCCAATTCATTTCTGATCGCCATCGGCGGCGGTCGCAATGTGGTTTTTTTCTCAACAGTCATGCTGCTTATTCCGGCCATAGGAACAGGTATCGCCCTTCAGGATGTCGACACGCCATACGCGGTTTTCGCGCTTTTGGCGGTTCTCTCCGGTTTCGGAGGAGGGAATTTCGCCTCATCCATGTCGAACATCTCGTTTTTCTTTCCCAAACGCATGCAGGGAACTGCGCTGGGATTAAAC
>CAZLRE010000255.1:0-2923 GCA_964561885.1 uncultured Planctomycetales bacterium
GACGGCATCAATAAACGAAATGTGATTAGCCACCAGCAAAGCCCCGCCTTTGGACGGCACGCGGTCTTTATCAATGACCTTGATGCGGTAGATGGTATGCGTTAAGAACCACACGCACAAGCGCACAAGCGGATACGGCAAAAGCCGGCAGGCATAAATTGTTCCGGCAACTGTCAAGCATCCGCATAGCACAAAGATCTGGGCCGGATTTAAGTGCATCCACTGACGGAACACATACAAAATTCCCGAACCCACTAAAATGCCTGAGAACGAAAGAAAGTTGTTCGTCGCAAGGATCTGTCCGCGCTGCTCCGATGGGCTGTCCTGCTGAATGAGCGCATTTAACGGAACAATAAAAAAACCGCTGAATATCCCGAGCGCGAACAGATTAAGGCATACAACGACAAAACTGTGATACGACCAGCCCAGCATCATGGAAAAAAAGCTCAATCCCAGCGTGCCTAACGGGACCAACCCGAGCTCAACCTTCCGGTCAGAGAACTTGCCGGCCAGAAAGCTTCCTGAACCAATGCCGAGGGCGAGGCAAATGAGCATATAACTCGTATGCAGTTTATCCGCACCGACCATGTCCTTGGCATAAACAAGGATGTTGAGTTCGAAAAGTCCGCTTAAGAACGCGAAATATGTCAGTCCGATCATCGAAAGGAATATCGTCCGGTCCTTCTTGATCCAGCGAATATTGCTGATGACCTCTTGAAGTACATTCGGCTGAAACGGCCTCCGGCTTCCTGAAGCTTTAACGTTGGGAACAAACAGACTGCTTAAGAAACCGACAAACGCGATCAGCAATAACGCCAGCCCCATCCCGTTGTTGTGCGATTGAGCTGACTGGGCCAAAGTGCCGCCGACCACCTTCCCTATAATGATGCCGACATAGGTCAGCAGGATGAGGATCCCGTTACCTTCCGATATCCGCGATTGCGGTAAAATTTCCGGGATGATGCCGTACTTGGCCGGACCGAAGAACGCGCTGTGCGTTCCCATGAGAAAAACGACCGTAAGAAGCATTCCCACATCCATCCGGGCAAAGGCATAGATCGCAAAGACCGCGATGGCCATCTCCGCTGTTTTAACGATCACAATGATCGTCTTTTTACTGAAGCGGTCGGCCAGGAACCCGGAATAGGTGGAGAACAGCAAGAACGGCAGGACAAAAAGAATACCGGACAAAGAAAGATAGAACGTCCCGTGCGGCAGGTGCGCGCACAGATCAATGAGCAACAGTCCGATGACCAGTTTAAAGGCGTTGTCGTTTAAGGCTCCCAGAAATTGGGTGGTTAAAAACGCGGGGAATCCGAATTTACCTGAAAGGTTTTGATCCATTGGATTTCCTTGTGTTCGAGGTTACTAATTGATTGATATATCAACTATCAAAACAAAAACAATTCAAACGACCAGCAAGCCAAGCCACCGAATGAGTAATGATGCTGCTTCTTTCTGATCTTTAACGCTTAAGACCGCAACCGCGTCTTTGATATTGCGTTCATACTCAGGCCAGACCTTATCCAAAAGCGCCGTGCCCTTGGGCGTGATATGCACCATATTGACCCTGCGGTCCTCAAGCTTGGCGCTGCGCACGATGAGCTTTTCTTTCTCCATTTTCTCTAACAGACGGGTCGTGTTCGAGGCTGTGACAATGAGTTTCTTGCTGATATCCACCTGGCTGATGCCCTCTTCTTTACCGTGTTTCTTAAGGACCAGAAGGATATTAAACTGGGCGGGCGTTAAACCCCAACTCTGAAGGTAACCTGCGATGCGGTCAAAAAGCACATTGTAGGTGAGGATGAGGCCGTAGAATGCTTCTTCGTGGTGCTTCCCTTCGCCTGTTTCAATGCCGAATGATCTAAGATAATCCATGCCGCTCCTTTGACTTGCCTAAAATATAACCCACGATAGTTGATAAGTCAACTAATTGGTTAAAAATTTTTATCCGTCTTCTTCAAAAACTATGCGGATTTTATTAGGCAAATTCATAACTTTTTCTCCCACGCCCAGGCTGTGCGAACGATGTCTTCCAAGCCGTATTGCGGCGTCCAGCCCAGGATCTTTTTGGCCTTCTTGGCAGAGGCCACGAGCGTTGCCGGATCACCCGGACGCCTCGGGCCGAGGGTATATTTGACCTTCTCTCCGGTCACACGCTCAACCGCCGCAATGACCTCTAAATTGGAATAACCATCTTCAGTGCCCAGATTAAAATATTGGTTCTTGATCCCCTTGGCAAACGCCCTGATGGCCAGCAAATGGGCCGCGCACACATCTTCCACATGGATATAATCGCGCACGCACGAGCCGTCTTTGGTGGGATAATCATCACCGAAGATCGTCAAATTCTTTTTCTCCCCCTTGACCGCCTTAAGGATGTTGGGCACCAGATGCGTTTCGGGATGATGGCACTCCCCCACCTCTCCGCTATGGTGGGCGCCGGCCACGTTAAAATAGCGCAGGATAATATAGTTGATATCGCCGTAAGCGCCAGCAGCATCCTGCACAATGCGTTCCATCATGAGCTTCGAACGTCCGTAGGTATTGGTGGGGTCCTTGGGATCGTCTTCTTCAATGGGAACGCGTTTGGGCTCGCCATAGGTCGCCGCCGTCGATGAGAACACAATATTCTTGACCTTGTGCCGGCGCATGGTCTGCAGAAGATAAACAAAGGACAGCACATTATTGTCGTAATATTTGAGCGGATCGCTCATGGATTCCGGAACAAGGCTGGCGGCGGAGAAATGAATGACAGCCTGGAACTTCGCGGATCTAAAGACTCGCTCGATGTCCTGCGGCTTGCGAAGATCGCCCTTGATAAAACGAACGCCTTTAGGAATAGCGCTCTTGTGACCGGTGGCCAGGTTATCGAACACAACAGGCGTGTATTTGTTCTTCAAAAGCAGGCGGACCATGTGAC
>CAZLRE010000256.1:0-1450 GCA_964561885.1 uncultured Planctomycetales bacterium
TCTTATTTACTGGCCGAAACTGCCTGGGCTTTTAATTTGGCAATGATCTCTTTTTCGATCTTTGCCATGATCTTGGGATTCTCCTGCAGATATTTTCGGGCGCTTTCCCGTCCCTGGCCGATCTTCTCGTTCTCATACGAGATCCACGCGCCGGATTTGACCAGGATCTCATGGGCCACACCCAGGTCGATGATGTCGCTGACCTTGGATATGCCTTCGTTAAAATGGATCTCGAACTCCGCCTCGCGGAAAGGAGCCGCCACCTTGTTCTTGACGACTTTTGCCTTCACACGGTTGGCGATGATGTTCTCACCGGACTTGACCGAATCGATCTTTCTCAGGTCGATGCGTACGGATGCGTAAAATTTAAGCGCCCGTCCGCCCGTCGTGGTTTCAGGGTTGCCGAACATGACGCCGATCTTCATGCGCACCTGGTTGATAAAAATAACGCATGTATTGGCCTTGTTGATCGCAGCGGTTAACTTTCGTAACGCCTGCGACATCAGACGCGCCTGCAAACCCATATGGGCATCGCCCATTTCGCCTTCGATCTCCGCGCGCGGGGTCAAAGCCGCCACCGAGTCGATGACGATCAAATCAACAGCGTTCGAACGCACCAGTGTTTCCGCGATCTCAAGCGCCTGTTCTCCCGTGTCCGGCTGGGACACCAGAAGATCATCAAGCTTAACGCCGACGGTCCTGGCATAATTGGAATCAAACGCATGTTCAGCATCGATAAACGCGGCGACACCGCCCATCTGCTGGATCTGTTTGATAATGCTCAACGTGAGGGTTGTTTTTCCTGAAGATTCCGGGCCATAGATCTCAACGACCCTGCCTTTGGGAACGCCCCAAACACCTAACGCATAGTCCAATGCCAGTGATCCCGTGGGGATCACATCAATATCGACCTTGGCGTTGCCGTCTAAACGCATCACCGAACCCTTGCCAAATTGTTTTTCGATCTGTGCGAGCGCTAAGTCCAAAGCCTTGCGACGATTTTCAACATCCGCTGCGGTTTTTTTCTGATCCGACATAACTGCCTCCATTTTTCATAAAATTGAACGTTGGATTATACCTTCGGGGGAATCTATTGTCAACGAATTCCACGGCGGGGAAATGGAATGGAAGTGGTTGAGAAAATTAAGGTTATAATGAGTTGGCGTGTGCTCTTTGTTTCTTGAACCAAACGACACTCTTGGACTTCTTTGCCCTTTCTTCCGAGTAGCGTAACGCCGGGAACACCTTACCTACAAACGCAAAAAGGCCGTTGTCATTGATCCAATTGGCATATTCCACATACTCTGGATAATTGGACAAATGATTTTCCTCGGTCTTGGCCCGGATATAATAAACCAATGTGATCGCGAACATGCTCAAACACTGAAGGGCCGTGTAAGCACCCCCCTGCGTCGAGAGAAACGGCATCGAAACAAGCCACCAGCTCGCC
>CAZLRE010000256.1:1460-2892 GCA_964561885.1 uncultured Planctomycetales bacterium
GTTCGTAATCGACGCCGGTCGAGACGTCGATCTTGGTGAACCGGTACGGCCCGGATGTGATGATACCGCGATACGTTAAATTGGACATGCGATAACCGATGGCCACAGTGGCAAGCGCATAAACCATTGACAAAAAGACGATCAGGATACCGCATCCATAAAACAAAACAGGATACGATGCAAGCCAAAACTCCCAGGTCAGCTCGCTCTGGGACGGCAAAAGCCCGATGCCGATGACCGCATAAAACGGGCTGTAACACGCCAGGCATGACCACCAGCCCAGCACCGTGGGTTCGGTCGATTGGATATGCGTATCCAAAATCCGCAACGCTAAAACATAACCCAAAACACCGAAAAAAATGTCAACGGCATAAAACAGATCAAGCCAATGATTGTACAACCCCAAGAATGACGCGCCGCCCAATTGCCATTGCCCAAGGGTTTGAACGTAATCCACCAGAAGCCCGAACATAAAAGGCGCAAAAAATGCCTTGATGAACCAGGCCTTGGCGTATTCGGTCAAAACAACCCGATCGACCTCTTTTAGATTCCCTGTAAATAAACAACCGGCCTGCCAATACTCATCATAAGGATCTTTCTGCCGACGGTCGACAAACCAGAAGTATGCAATGCTCGCTGACAAGATCCATGGCACACCCTGCGCGATCACAGAAAAGAACGCTCCATAAAAACGCGCGGCATTGGCTGACACATAATAAACAGGGTTGATCTTATAAAAAATGAGAATGACCAAGAACGTTGCGAAAAGACCGATCAGTTTGACGATAAGCCTTTTTAGATCACTGCGCCCCGCGTGCCTGTTCAAGCCGGTCGATTCTCTCTGGTGGACACGCAAAACAAAAAGATCATAGGCCCACAAGGGCACAACCGCGGTCAAAAGGCCGATCAAAACCTTCTGGACACCGGCGGATTGCGGCAAAATATGTCCAAGATAATGCGTGGTCACAAAAAACAAAACGCACGAAACAAGATTCAGCAAAAAATTGGATGATGTCGTAGGGATATGGTTCATTCCTATTGAATGCCGATAAAGGCGGTCGTGCCTGAACGCACGAACGCGCCGTTAGAGTTGCGCGCCAATGTGATCGTGTCCCCCGGTGTTCCGTTATCCATTGTATTGCGGGTGGCTACGATCTGAAATGAACTCGGCGCTGTTGTAAATGTGTAGCTAAAATACGCGGTCGCATTTGTTGAGGCGTTATAGGATGGATCGGTCATGTCGATCGCCGCATAATTGACACATCCCGAGAAATCATTGTTGGCCGACATCGCGCATGCCTCTATCGCTCCTTTGATCTCTCCTAAGGATGCCATGGCTTCTGCCGCTCGGGCAAATTCAACTCGGCCAAACAGCTTGGGCAAAGCTACACCGGCTAGAACACCGATAATCACAAGAACGATCATGATCTCA
>CAZLRE010000257.1:0-1278 GCA_964561885.1 uncultured Planctomycetales bacterium
CAGAGGCAATGCGCGTGCCGATCCCCAAGATCAAAAGAAGCCCGCCCAAGCACTCGGACAACGCCGCCATGAATCCCCAGAACTCCGGAATGCACGGGACTCCGATCTTGGCCATGACGCCTCCGATCTGCGCCCACTTCTCGGTCCCGCCCATGAGTTTCGGATATCCGTAAACGTAGCAAAACGTCAGACCTATCCCGACGCGCAAGACCAACAATCCCAGATCGACGTTTGTTTTGAGTTTCTGCATGGCTGTCCTCCCATATAGAGTTGGGTTAAAATATCCTGTTAATGTTTCTGATTATAATCGTAATTGACCATCCATTGTATGCCGAATTTATCCGCGCACATTCCGAAATAAGCGTTCCAGAACATCTTTTGAAGCGGCATGATGACCTTACCGCCGGCCGATAAGGCGTTAAAGATCCTGGCCGCTTCTTGTTCGCTATCCGGATGAACGGAGATATTCACATTCGATCCGGCATTCACTTTTCCGTAAGATGCGGGACAATCGCTGCCCATGAGGACATTCGTTTTACCGATAGGCAAAGCCACATGCATGACCTTGTCCGCCTCGTCTTTGGACATCGGCCCGCCCGGCGGGCCGTCCTTGAACCGCGACAGGCTAAGGAATTCACCGCCGAAAACAGATTTGTAATAATTAAACGCGTCTTCGCAATTGCCGTTGAAATTGATATAAGTGTTTATAAACATGCCAATTCCTTTCCGTATGAAACTTAAACGAAATCTTGATCCTGGGAAATTTAGTACCATTTATTCAAATCATTTCTTTAAACCTTCGACAATAAGATGCTTTCCTAAAAGCATGTCGAAAGATAACAAAATAGCGTTCATCCGTGTAAAATCGACGCTCTTCGTTTTCTTTGTACGCATCTCCCTGCTTTTAGTGCTTAAGAATAACGCCGGATACATTAATATAACCAATGGCAGAAAGTTGTTCTTCCACCGATCGACATGAAATCCTGTAATTTCCAAACCGCTTTGATAGAACAAATATTCAAGCTCCTGATATCTCCATGGGATCACATGCATGTTCTGAAGCGCAGCCGGAAAACATTTGGCATAATCCAACGTAGGTTCCCTGAAGAAATCAAAGCTCCCCTCGATCAAGAACCTGAACCTTGAACTGATATTCAGAATATTCGGCGTCGATAAAATAAGTTTTCCGCCAGGACTTAAAATCCTCTTTATTTCAGAAATAACATGCTGCGGGTTATAAAGATGCTCGATGACTTCCATCAAGATTACATAATCAAA
>CAZLRE010000257.1:1288-2886 GCA_964561885.1 uncultured Planctomycetales bacterium
AGGTAACGGGTCATTCAAGTTTCCTGCTTTGAACGGGATAACATCCTTGAACTCAAAACGTTTAACATCCATATCACAAGCGTGGACTTGAAAACCATTATCTAGAAGTTTCTTACCTGTTCTCCCATCGCCACAACCTAAATCTAATACTTTACCCCGATTTTTATCGGTGCTGATAACAGAAACAACCTTCTCGAGTAAATAATTTTGTTTTGGGGGCATACATACCGTCCTTTTCTAGTAATCAATGTGCTTCGGGTTGCTTCGAGCATCCCCGGATTTTAATTCTTCAATCGATACCCGGTCGTGAGCATCCACTGGACCGTATAAATACAGCCGAACAAAAAGATAAACACCATCGCCATGCTGACAGCGATGCCCACATCGGAATGCTCATAAAAGCTCCAGCGGAAACCGCTGATGAGATACACCACCGGATTAAACAGCGAAACTTTCTGCCAGAACGGCGGCAGCATGGCAATCGAATAAAAGCTCCCGCCCAGGAATGTGAGCGGGGTGATGATCAAGAGCGGGATGATCTGGAGTTTCTCGAACCCGTCGGCCCAGACACCGATAATAAAACCGAACGCGCTAAAGGTGATCGACATTAAAACCAGAAAAAACAACATCAGAAACGGATGTTTGATCTCGATGGGCACCAGAAAACTGGCGGTCAAAAGGATCAACAAACCTAGAATGACCGATTTTGTGGCGGCCGCGCCCACATAACCCAGCAGGATCTCAAACGCAGAAATTGGAGCAGATAATATCTCATAGATCGTTCCGTTATATTTGGGGAAATAGATGCCGAAAGAGGCGTTCGAAATGCTTTCCTGCAAAACAGACAGCATGATCAAACCCGGCACAATGAACTGGCCGTAACTGATGCCGTCGACCTCGGTGATGCGCGAGCCGATGGCCGAACCGAAGACGATGAAATACAGCGACGTGGAAATGACCGGGGATGCGATGCTCTGCCCGAGGGTCCGGAAGAACCGGGACATTTCAAAATAATAAATGGCGCTGACAGCGTAGAAATTCATTTGTCCTTGACCAGTTGGATAAAGATCTCTTCCAGAGAACTTTGGTTGGTATGGATGTCGCGGTAAGTGATTCCCGCATGCGACAGGTCGGCAAGCAGGCTTGCGATCCCGTTGTCTTCCGTAAGCGAATCATAGGTGTAGATCAAACGCGTACCATCTTCATCGAGCCCCAGGCCCCAGCGCCCCAGCTGCCCAGGCACGGATCCAATCGGATCCTTGAGCTCCAAAACCAGTTGTTTACGCCCGAGTTTCTTCATCAGGTCTGTCTTGTTTTCCGTCACAATTATTTCGCCTTTGTTGATGATGCTGATGCGGTCCGCCATCTCTTCAGCTTCATCAATATAATGTGTGGTGAGAATGATCGTCACCCCGGACTTTTTAAGAAGTCTCACCTGCTCCCACATATTGCGCCGCAGTTCCACATCCACCCCGGCGGTCGGCTCATCCAAAAACAAGACCAGAGGCTCATGGGACAGCGCTTTGGCGATCATGACGCGGCGCTTCATCCCGCCGGACAAGGTCATGATGCTGCTGTCTTTCTTATCCCATAACGAA
>CAZLRE010000258.1:0-2879 GCA_964561885.1 uncultured Planctomycetales bacterium
CTTTTGTCTCGAAAGAAAATTTCTCGCGGCCGACGATCGCATGCAGCGAATCTTCGGCCTGCAAAAGACAATAGCGCATCGCCCTCGGGAATTCACGGTCCAGGACGAGGAATTTGACGATGTTCGCGATATCCAGCTTGCCGAACGTTTTGCGGTACATTTCAAAGGCGCTGGCGGATTTTAACAGCGCCGACCACTGCATCAGATCCAGCGGCGTTCCCACGTAACCGGGGCTCGGAAGCAGATAGTAATATTTCATGTCGATGATGCGGTCTGTTTTGTCCGCCCGTTCCAGGAACCGGCCTATATTACCAAAATGCCAGCCCTCCGAACGGGAAAATGTTCCATCCATGATCCCCGAGAACAAATGCCCGCCCTCTTTGATCTCGCGAAAGAAATCCATGAGGAATTTCTGGTTCCATTCTTCCTGCTTGGTTGCGGATCTCATAGACAGATACATTTCATTGATCTGCATCCACAGGTCGCTGGGGATGATCTCCCGGACGGTGCGGGCGTTCTCGCGGGCCGTCGACAAACATGAACAAATAGAATTCGGATTATGGATGTCGAATGCCAGAAAACGGATCACGTTTCTCTTGGTATATTCCCCGTAATTCTTTTCGAACAGCTCTTCGTCCCCTGTTGTCAGAACGAGCGGGCGCCACTGCTGGGACACCAGCCCCGGGGGAAGGTCCATGGCCAGATTGAAATCAACCTCGATCAGACGGGCATAATTTTCCGCCCGTTCAATGTAACGGTTCATCCAGTAAATAGAATTGGCAACGCGGCTAAGCATAATGTTTAACGCAGCACCCAGGTGTCCTTGCTGCCTCCTCCCTGTGACGAATTAACAACGAGCGAACCCTCACGCAATGCGACACGCGTCAGACCTCCCGGCAGAACGTATACATCCCGTCCGCAAAGGATATACGGCCGCAAGTCCACATGACGGCCCTTGACCTGATCCTCGATGATCGTGGGAATACGCGACAAAGCCATCGTAGGCTGGGCAATGTATTCGCGCGGGAACTTGTTGATCTTGGCTTTGAATTCGGCTTGTTCTTTTTTAGTCGAGTGCGGACCGACGAGCATTCCGTAACCGCCGGACTGATTCGCCGCCTTGACCACCATCCGGCCGATATTGGCCAGCACGTATTCGCGGTCCTTTTGGTCCCAGCATAAATACGTGGGCACATTCGGCAGGATCGCCTCCTGATCCAAATAATATTTGATCATCCGGGGCACGAACGCGTAAATGACTTTGTCATCGGCTACTCCGGTCCCCGGCGCATTGGCCAAGGCCACATTGCCGCGGGAATACACATCGAACAATCCAGGAACTCCCAACATCGAATCTTCTCTGAAGCGTTTCGGATCAAGGAACGTATCATCAATGCGGCGGTAAATGACATCCACCCGGCTGAATCCGCGGGTCGTGCGCATATGAACAAAGCCGTCCTGCACCACCAGGTCGCGGCCTTCCACCAATTCAACTCCCATCTGCTGGGCCAGAAATGAATGCTCAAAGTAAGCGGAATTATAAATCCCCGGTGTCAAAACGACGACGGTCGGTTTCTCCCGCGGCGATAAATATTCCAGGATCTCATGTAGACGCAGCGGATAATCATTGACCGGTCGCACTTCGATGTCTTCGAACACCTCCGGAAACGTGCGTTTCATGATCTCCCGATTGCCAAGAACATACGAAACCCCCGATGGCACACGAAGATTGTCCTCCAACACATAATTGACGCCGTCGTTGTGTTTGATGATATCAATGCCGCTGATGTGCGCCCACAGGCCGCGCGGCGGTTTGAGCCCTTCGCATTGTTTCAGATAACCTGAACTAGAAAAAACGATCTCGGCCGGAATGACGCCGTCCTTGATGATCTTTTGTTCACCGTAAACATCCTCGATGAAAAGATTGAGCGCGGTGATTCGCTGCTTGAGCCCGGTCTCGATCGTGTCCCACTCCTGGGTGCTGATGATCCTCGGGATAATATCAAAAGGAAAAATACGTTCCACTCCGGCGCCGTCACGATAGACATTAAACGTGATGCCCATCGACATAAAGGCGCGCTCAGCCGCGCGCTGACGCTGGACGATCTCGCTAAAACCCAGGTGGCTCATGCTGTCGTTGAAGAATTTATACCAGTCCCGGATGCCGCCGCCACCGGAGATCATTTCATCGTGAAAATCATCAAGCCGGTAACGGTTGAACATCCCGTCCTCGGTTATCCGTTTCACCGGAACACTGCGCGGGGCCGGACGCTTGAACGCCGCGACCGGTTTTTCCTTGAGCGAAGCTTTCATCTTCACCTCCTAAAAACAAAAAGCCCCCGAAGGGACCGCATAACGGTCCGCCATCGAGGGCTTCAATGCCATAAAAAAATCCTGTACCGCTTGGTACAGGACAGCTGTGTCCGGAACTTTGCCCGGGCGTCAATACTCAGGCATCAAACTCACGGTGATACTATAACTTATGAATTCACAAACGTCAAGGCTTGGGATTTCGGGGGAGGTAAAATGCCCGCGTGCCTTAAAATCAGAAAAATCTTCAAGAATTTGACAATGAAATTTTTCGGAGTATACTTTCGGAATGCTTAATTTCCTGTTCCAATAAGCCGTATAAGTCGGCTTGCAGGAAAGCGGGGGACCCAAAACGGCCATAAGGCCTCGGGGCGTATATCCGTAAGGATAAGGAGCCACTCACTCCTAGCCCGACAGCTAACTCCGTAGGTTCAAGAGAGGGAAAACGCCAGAGAGAGTGCATCCTCTGGTTTTTTATTTTCCCGCCAAGGAGGACTTAAATGTTGGGCTTTTTAAAGAAGTTGTTTATCGGTAAACCAAAGGATCCCCATGACCAACAGATCGGAAGA
>CAZLRE010000259.1:0-2866 GCA_964561885.1 uncultured Planctomycetales bacterium
GGATGGCCTCCTTCATCCCTGCGCCTAAAAATCCTCCGACAGCCGCCTGACCGGTAAATGCAGTCTTGAAAATTGTTGCCAGCGCATCCGGGATACGTTCGATATGAATGAACATTAATATGATGCATCCTAAAACATAGAACACCGCCATGAACGGAACGAGTTTCCCGCAGACCCTGGAAATGGATTTAATGCCCCCGAGAATAACGCACGCAGTCATAACAGCAATGACCAAACCTGTTACTCCAAGCGGTATATCGAACGTCTCTCTCATCAAAACCGCAATGGAATTCGCCTGCACCATGTTGCCGATGCCGAAAGCCGCGACCGAACAAAAACCGGCGAACAAAAGCCCGAGCCAGCGCTGGTTCATGCCATGTTCCAAAACATACATCGGCCCGCCGCACATCTCGCCCTTGGCATTGACCTGGCGGTATTTGACCGACAGGAGCGCTTCACTGTATTTGGTGGCGATGCCGAAAACACCGGTCAGCCACATCCACAGAACAGCCCCCGGTCCGCCGGAGGCAATGGCTGTTGCCACACCGACGATATTCCCGGTTCCGATGGTCGCGGCCAAAGCGGTCATCAAAGAACCCCAATGCGTGACGTCCCCATCGCCTTCACTTTTCTTGGATAACGACAGGCGGATACCCCGGAACACATGTTTTTGAATGAATCCCAGACGGAAGGTCAAAAAAAGATGGGTCCCGCATAACAAAATCAGCATCGGCGGGCCCCAGAGAAAACTGCTTAACTCGGTGAAAAACACATCAAGATGCGCCATAGGATACCCTCAGTGGTTGCAATATAATGTCACTAACCCTGCTCTCTGGACAAACAAAAAGCCCCCTTCCATTTATTAAATAGCAAGGGGGCCTTGATTAAAACACTTTATTTACTTTTTTTGGGTTTCTTTTTCTCTCTGTTCCTTGGACTTTTGTCTCCCATAGCCACATCCTTTCGTTGATGCAACCGGATTGATTAATGAAGAAATTCTACACAAAAGTTATCGGGCAATCCATTAAATCACGAAATATTTATGGCAGCCATCCCAAGGCCGTTTAAGAATTCTGCGCTGCCGGGGCGGGATCGGCCAGCAGTTGATCGACCATACCGTCGACACCGGTGCCGTTCTTCTTCATGGTCTTCTTGAACTCATTTTTATGGTTCTTGAAATGCCGGGCGATCATGTGGTTGGGGATGGCGTTGATCATTTTGTAAATTTGCTTCTTGGTCGTGAACATCTTGACCCGCTCGATAGCCTTCTCGCGCGTCATGTGTTCCGTGACGCCGTAAGCGTCCTTTAAATGCTGCGGCAGGTCGACCATCATCTCTTTGTAGATCTTCTTATAAACACGCTGGAACTTTGCCTCATCCATCTTGAGAAGTTTCCGGATGTTCTTTTCCTTGAATTTCTCGAGATTGTGCGTGGCGATATAGGTCTTGGCGAACGTTTTGACGAACGTGCCGATGAATTTTTCTTTTAAAGTTTCCCGATATTTGGGCGCGGCCGCATCCTTCGCAAAGGCATTCACAGCCACCGACAGCAACAGAATAGTTACGATCAGTTTTCTCATGGTTCCCCCTCAATTTATCCCGGATTTTTCTTGGATGGCGGCGAAAGCATTTTTAAATTTGCTCACTAAACTTTCCAGAAAGAAATCCGGGATTACCTCAACAGTCGCGATTCAATCTCAATGAGATTGAATCGGTTGACCCAGGCCTAGAGGCCTGGGCGGATTTTGCACTGCAAAATCCGGGTTTATCAGACATTATCAGCAAGAAAACTCCTTGCCGCCTTCAGCATGGGCATGACGAGATGAGTTAAAAACTGCTAAAAAGAAAGGATATGGGATGGATGAAATAACGGCTAAAATTTAGCAAAAATCTGGATATCCGTCAAGAGGACAGACAACCGCACCGCTTCCGGGAGGTGTTGTGGTTACGGCAAGACTCCCGCGCCGCACATGTCGCGCATTTGAGGGTTCACAATATCCGCACACTGTTTTCCTCCCTGGCCGACCGCTTTCCAGATCTGATAATCGGCCTCTTCCTCCTGCCAGGCGCGCTCACCGGATAATATTCGGCAGCCAGACATAGCGGAGACCCAAAACGCCGTCCAAGCCGGGCCATACGGACCGACATATTCCATGATCCTCGCCTGACAGCCGTCCCCGTCGCCTCTGACCGCGCGGATCATCATGATGCCCTGGACAACATCCTCTAATCTCGCTCCGGGCAAGGCATCCACAACGCTTTGAAGATTGGCGGTTGACGGCCAGCTGTCGGCCTGACAAATGGCGGCATCAGCGATGGCCTTATCGGCATTGAGATCCACATAACACTCGGTGGGCTTCTGACTTCCCCCCTCGCCGCAGGCCTGGGCAATGCATTGCCACCGCGCCAGGCGCGTGCAGGGAATATTGTTCTCGCATTCGGCAAGCGTTTTGTCGTGATACATGCTTAAATCAACATCCCATGCCCAGAGAGGCGTCATGGTGCTAAAAAAAATGAAGAGCAAACTGTAAAATGATTTATCCATATGCCGTTCTATTTCTTTATTTGGATTAGGTCTGAACTTTAATTTATAAATTCGACAGGCGCCTGGCCCTTTTGAGATAGCCGAACAAAACCGATACTAGCATTTTCCGGGATAGGTGTAAATGGCGGGAATGTATGGCGGGTAAACAAAACTTCCACAATGTCTTTAATTAGGGAAGTTTTGGTTCCCCGACACCGACATGGATTTGACGAGCCACGCAGTTAAAGTTTACTTTAAACTGCGTGGCGAGGAAAAGACATGTCCTTGTTATGCGGAGCATGTGGCGGGATTGCGAAGCAACCGAAAGATCCGGGCAGCTAA
>CAZLRE010000260.1:0-2863 GCA_964561885.1 uncultured Planctomycetales bacterium
CTGATCCAAAGTACGCCGAATCCCAACGCTCTTAAATTCGTTTTGAATATCCCTGTCAAAACCCAGGGCAATGTCACTTATCGTTCCGCAGCCGAATGCGGTTCGAATCATCTGGCCGCGCTGTTATTCTCGGTCCCAAACGTGACCGAGGTGTATTTCTTTGATAATTACATCACAGTGACCCAGGACGGCAACGTCGATTGGGAAACAATTGAAGAGCAGATCAAAACTGTCATTTTAGATAATGTTGAGGGTCATGATCCGGATTTTCAGGTGGAAGCCAAACAGCAGCCCAAGGCCGCGCCTGCGTCTGCCGAGGTGGCCAAGATCGAGGAGATCTTAGACCGCACCATCCGTCCGGCGCTTCAAATGGACGGCGGCGATCTTCAGGTGGTGGCGTTGGACGGCAACACGCTTTCCATTAATTATCAGGGCGCTTGCGGTTCATGCCCGAGCTCGGCCATGGGAACATTAAAAGCTATTGAAGGTATATTACGCGATGAGTTCAATCCTGATCTGGTCGTTGAGCTCGCGCAGCCGGGACTATGATGAAACTGACCGATAAAAAGTGCGAGCCTTGCGAAGGCAAGACAAGGCCTCTGACCCGGGAGGAAGCCGGAAAGTTTTTAAAAGAAGTGCCCGGTTGGACTCTCACCGAGGACGCCCGCGGCATTTATCGGCAATACACAGTAAAGGATTTTATGTCTGCGGTGCGTTCGATCAATGTCATCGCGGATTTAGCTGAGGGGGAGAATCATCATCCGGACATTCATTTGACCGGATACCGCAAGCTGCGCATCGATCTGAGCACGCATGCGATCAACGGTCTAAGCGACAATGATTTTATCCTGGCCGCCAAGATCAATGCCGCTACCGAGAAAGTCCGAGGGTAATTATGTTCAAGATCAACCGGAAATTGGAATACGCGCTGGTTTCGCTTCGTCACATGAGCGCCAAATCGCCGGGTCAGCTGACATCAGCCAAAGAGATCTGCGATATTTACCGCACGCCCTTTGATCCGACATCGCGCGTTCTGCAGATTATGGCGCAAAACGGTGTCCTGCGGGCCGAACAGGGGGCGCACGGCGGTTATCAGATCCTTAAAGACCTTTCAAAGGTCACGCTCTATGATCTGACGTCAATGATCGAGGGGCCCATACAAATTGTGAATTGTTTTCACGGGAATTATTCACATTGCGACATGACCGCCAGCTGCAATGTGATCTCCCCGATGCTGAATTTGAACGAAAAGATCGCCGCGTTGTTCTCGACCATGAGCGTTCTGGAGCTCATTCAGTCAAAGAATCACGGCGAGAAACAAATACGTACAAAACCGTTCGCGAAGGACGATGCTAAAGTTTAAGTTTACGGAGGAATAATGGACAAGATCAACGAACAAAAAGCCATGCTGCAGGAGAACAAGCTCGGCGGCACGGATTATAAATACGGCTTCTACACCGACATCGCGGTGGATACCATCCCCAAAGGTCTAAACGAAGATGTCATCCGCATGATCTGGGAAAAGAAAAAAGAACCGGAATTCATGCTGGAGTGGAGACTTAAGGCTTACCGTCATTGGAAGACCATGGTCGAGCCCAAATGGCCGAATTTTAAGTACGGCCCCATTGATTATCAGGACATCAGCTATTATTCGGCTCCGAAGCAGAAAAAAGATAATCCCAAGAATCTTGAAGAGGTCGATGAAGAACTGCTTAAGACATTCGACCGTCTGGGCATTCCTTTGACCGAACAGAAACGTCTGACCGGCGTTGCCGTCGATGCTGTCTTTGACAGCGTGTCGGTCGGGACAACCCACCAAAAAGAACTGGAAAAACACGGCGTCATTTTCTGTTCCATATCGGAGGCCATGCACAAGCATCCGGAATTGGTGAAGAAATATTTGGGCAGTGTTGTTCCGTATGGGGATAATTTTTTTGCCGCGTTAAATGCCGCTGTTTTCAGCGACGGTTCATTTTGCTATATTCCCAAAGGCGTGCATTGTCCGCTGGAGCTTTCGACGTATTTCCGCATCAACGCCGCGGACACCGGACAGTTCGAACGCACGCTCATTGTTGCCGAAGAGGGAAGCTATGTGAGCTATCTGGAGGGGTGTACCGCGCCGATGCGCGACACCAATCAGCTGCACGCGGCGGTCGTTGAGCTTGTGGCATTGGATGATGCCGAGATCAAATACTCGACCGTGCAGAACTGGTATTCCGGCGACAAAGAAGGTAAGGGCGGGATATATAACTTTGTCACCAAACGTGGCAAATGTATCGGTAAACGTTCCAAGATTTCCTGGACCCAGGTTGAAGCGGGTTCTGCGATCACCTGGAAATATCCCAGCGTTATTTTGCAGGGCGATGATTCCATCGGGAAGTTTTATTCGGTGGCCTTGACCAACAACCGCATGCAGGCCGATACCGGCACCAAGATGATCCACATCGGCAAACGCACCAAGAGCACCATTGTCTCCAAGGGGATATCAACCGATCATTCGAACAACAATTACCGCGGTCAGGTGAAGATCCTTCCTTCGGCCGACGGCGCGCGCAATTTCTCGCAGTGCGATTCCATGCTGGTGGGCAATAACTGCAGCGCGAACACATTCCCTTATATCGAGGTCAAGAACAACACCGCTATGCTTGAGCATGAGGCATCGACTTCCAAGATCAACGCTGAGCAGCTGTTCTATTTGAAGTCGCGCGGTCTGGATCTGGAAGAATCCATTTCGCTTTTGATCAACGGTTTTTGCAAAGACGTGTTTAAGGAGCTGCCGCTTGAGTTTTCCGTCGAAGCGGTCAAGCTGTTGGAGATGAAATTGGAAGGCAGCGTTGGATAAACGCAGGGGCGGGTTTTAAAC
>CAZLRE010000261.1:0-2853 GCA_964561885.1 uncultured Planctomycetales bacterium
TCCCCGGAAAGAATGTTCTCTTCCTGATTCTCATTTCCACGATGATGAT
This sequence comes from uncultured Planctomycetales bacterium, assembly GCA_964561885.1. Classification (GTDB taxonomy): domain Bacteria; phylum Omnitrophota; class Gorgyraeia; order Zapsychrales; family Fredricksoniimonadaceae; genus JAGNTT01. The sequence goes on from CAZLRE010000261.1 coordinate 50, forward strand.
TCCTTTACCCGGATCGATCATTGCGCTGTATGTTCTCCTTAATAAGCTGCATTTGATCAATACGCCGCTCGGATACATCTTGCCGCAGATCAACGGTGGTTTGGCGCTGGGAATATTTCTTCTCAAAACTTTTTTGGACGACCTGCCCAAGGAGCTCGAGGACTCCGCGCGTATCGACGGCTGCGGACGCTTTCGTGTCTACTGGTACATCGCGCTTCCGCTGGCCCGGCCGGCTATCGCGGTGCTGGCGATCTTCAATATTCTGGCCGTTTGGAACGAATATCTTTTGGCGAACCTAATTTTATCGGACAAAAAGCTCATGCCGTTACAGCGCGGCCTCATGATGTTTCAAGGGGCTCATATCACGGAATACCCGCTGTTGATGGCAGGTATCATTATTACGGTTTTGCCGGTGCTGGTAGTCTATTTAATGTTGCAAAAGCATATCATTAAAGGGATTACGGCAGGTGCAGTGAAGGGATAGTGTATACTCTATGGATATGAAAATGACCCCAAGGAATGTTTATGTGCTGTGGTTTGTCCTGACAGCTCTCCTGTCACCTGTAGCGGTGTCGGCTGAAGGGGGGGCCACGGACGTCATGAATTCTCACGGCGAATCTATGGTGCTTGATTTCAGTCTTTATGACAAGGGCGCCAATGAACCGATTGATTATTCTCAGTATGGGACGTTTGAAGGAATCGGAACGGACAAGTATCGTTATAACGTGACGAACCGTAAAGGACTCGCAGCGGCCGTCGGTGAAGGAATCTATCCTAATAACGCCGTATACAAGGATCCCGCTTACCGCATTCTTGTCAGCAAGGGGAAACTCGCGGGCAGCCAGTGGGATTACGTGAATATTGAAAATCAGCAACTGGCTTTTTATAAATGGGCCACGTCGCATGATACGCCGGCTGTACAGCAATTCTATACCGCGCTTGCTCTGGAAAAATTGGGAGAAGTGGAGCAGGCGATCAAGGGTTACTATGCCGTCGTACTGCATTTCCCCAATCAGGTGGGCTGGACGTTCTGGCATACTCCGATTTATATGAGTCGCCTCGCACTCGACAAGATTGATTATCTCACGCGCAAAAATCCGGAACTCGGTCTAAAACTGGAGGGCGCGGATGTTCACGTTGAAAACGGATACGATTTCAACACCTCGAACGATAAGTTTTTTGTGAATCCCGGACGGTTAGTCAAAGTCGATCCTTCCAGCCTCAAGCCGCACCGGCTTGATTTGGGAAAACTCAAACCCGTTGAAACCATCAAAAAAGGCAATGTGGATCTCATCAAGTACGAGAACGACCATTGGCAGCTCTTGGTGGACGGCAAACCATTCATGATCAAGGCCATTGCATACGCTCCCACTCCTTTGGGCAAATCCGCGCATGAAGGTTATGACCCTAACAACGGTTGGATGAAGGCCGACATTAACGAAAACGGAAAGATCGACGGACCGGAAGAGGCCTGGATAGACGCCAATAAGAACAACCAGCAGGACCCCGACGAACCAACGGTCGGTGATTTTGCGATTCTCAAAAAAATGGGCGTCAACACTCTGCGGCTTTACCATCATGCGGCCGATAAAGAAATCCTAAGAAAACTTTATAACGACTACGGGATTCGCGTGATCATGGGAGATTTGCTGGGCATGTATGCCGTGGGGTCGGGAGCCGAGTGGTACAAAGGCACCGACTACACAAACCCCACGCATCGTGAGAACATGAAAAAGAGCGTCCGCGAAATGGTGATGGAATACAAAGACGAGCCTTATGTATTGATGTGGATGCTGGGCAATGAGTCCAATTACGGTGAAGTCGGAGACCCCGATCCCAAATCCGGAAAACCCGGGTTCGGGAGTAACGCCAGAAATCAGGCCGACGCCCACTATGCTTTTGTAAACGAGGTCGCGGGCATGATCAAAGAGATTGATCCCAATCATTTGGTCGGTTTTTCCAACGGCGAAGTGATTACGATCGACGTTTTTGGAAAGAACAGCTCTAATCTGGATGTATTCGGCGCGAATGTTTATCGCGGTACCGCCGGTTTCGGAAAAAGCTTCTGGGAAGACGTGCGGCACCATACGGGAAAGCCGGTGCTGATCACGGAATACGGCTGTCCGGCATACATGGCGGGTAAGGATCAGGATTTCGCGGAAGAAAAGCAAATGGAGTATCACCGCGGTAATTGGGAGGACATCCTTTATAATTCCGCGGGATCCGGCACCGGCAACGCCATCGGCGGCACGGCGTTCGAGTATGTGGACGAATGGTGGAAGTCCGGTGTGCCGCCTCAATTCAGCCCCTCGGAGCATGAAACGGTCGGAGATTTTGTCGCCGCTTTCCCCGATGGTTGGATGCATGAAGAATGGCTCGGGGTCACAAGCCAGGGGGACGGATCCAAGTCGCCCTTCATGCGGCAGCTGAGAAAAGTTTACGAATACTACGAGAAGACCTGGAACGAATAAAGGAGAAAGCATCAATGATCAATAAATCCACAGTTGTTATATTTTTAAGCGCGGCGCTCGTTTACTCGGGCTGTTCGTCACAGAACCAAGCCTCGGTGTCTTCTACGAGCGAGTCCCCGGAGACGGCGACTGTTCAGCAAGCCGCTGCGACACCCGTTAATGCGGGAGCCAAGGTTGCGGGGATGTCGGGAGAGTTTAAGATATTCAAAGTCTACACCGACGGCAATTCGCCGGACAATCACTACATCCCTTCCGGTTGGATGGGTGACTACGGTGATATCAAATTCAACGATAAGTTCATGGAAAAGCCGCATACCGGCACCACAAGCGTGC
>CAZLRE010000262.1:0-2847 GCA_964561885.1 uncultured Planctomycetales bacterium
TGATCGGTCTCTCTGTTTTCCAAGCCGCGCTAATCGCTTACAAGTCTCTGAACAATCGCTACAACGGCCAATTTATTGTGACCGATCGCGGGCCTTGGGCCTTGTATGGCAATACCGCCAGAAAAATGAACGAAATCACTCCAAGCCGGTTTCTTGCCGCCCTCTCCTATGCTCCCGGCCAGGGATTTTGTTACCGGTTTTTCAGCAAAGAAGAATGCGATTACTGGTCTTTTTATACTTCAGATGAGATGGCTTCTTATAAAACAGCTGAACTCTACGCTCAAAACTTGCCGTCAAATACAAAAAACGCCGCCCTGATCAAAGGCTCCAAGGATTTAGCACTTAAAAATCCTGCTTATTTCGTCGTCTTATCCTTCGTTGAAGGGCTAAAAATGCTGTTTTGGGAATCAACTAAAATTGGTTTCGTCCATTATCCAGACTGGCTGAGCAGAATCTTTAACTGGGGGATGTTCAAAGACGGGCTGCGTTTACTGATTTTTCTTATAACGGCTTTTTCACTTGTTTATTCAGCTTGCCACCTCAGCAAGCATTACAAAACTGCGACCGAACCATCGAAAAAGAGAGAAAATCAAATCTTATTCTTTATCTTATTATTTATCATGCTGTTTATTATGAGCCACTCCATTTTCTATATTCTGACCCGTTACGCACTGCCGATCGCGCCTCTTTATCTTATTTTGATCGGCTTTACCATCGACAGAATACGCATCAAAATATCTCCGATCAATAAACCACATTGAGCAAACATAACCCTTGCGGTACTGCTGTTTGGCCGGCCTTGCATCGGTCCTTCTCCTGCAAAATCTTTCTGACTCCACCCTGAGCAAGCCTGCCAGAACCGGCATCCAAAAGCACCCCGACTAAATTTCTGACCATTTTATAAAGGAAACCGTCCGCCGTGATATCGATCCAAATCCAGTCACCTTTTTTTGTGATCGTAATCGCCTTGATCGTGCGAACCGAACTATGTTCACCCCGCTGAGGATCAGACGCCTCAAAGGACTTAAAATCGTGCTTGCCCACCAACGCCTTGGCCTCGCGGCGCATCTTTGAAAGATCAAGTTTGTAGGGATAAAAATGGCAAAAATTGCGCTCTTTGGCGCTTGGGATATTGCTGTTTAAGATGGTATATCGATAGGTTTTCGAGCGGGCGCTATGCTGGGCATGAAACTTTGGGGAAACTTCCTGGACATCACGGACCACAACATCGGCAGGCAAAAATGAGGTCATGGCTTTTTGGATCTCAACCGGAGTCATTTTAGTCTGCGCTTTAAAACTGACCACCTGACCCAACGCATGAACCCCGGCGTCCGTCCTGCCGGATGCGATAACACTCACCTTGTGCTTAAAAATCTTTGAAAGAACGCTCTGAACTTCACCCTGAACCGTGCGTTCTCCCTGGAGCTGGATCTGCCATCCATTAAAATCGGTTCCGTCGTATTCAAGGGTGAGTTTAAAATTACGCATAAGATAAAAGTCCGAAGTCACAGGTCAAAAGTCAGATGAACTCTTCTGACATCAGACTTCGGACCCCGGACTACTTAATGAGTTTCTCGGCGATCTGGACCGCGTTTAAGGCAGCACCTTTACGGAGATTGTCGGAAACGACCCACAGATTCAAACCATTCTTGATGGTCTCATCTTCCCTGATGCGGCCGACAAATGTTTCATCCTTGCCGTCGGCATCAATCGGCATGGGATACCGGGAATTCTTGACGTCATCGACAACTTTAACTCCGGGAGCTTTCTTTAACAAAGCGATCGCTTTTTCACGAGTGATCTTTTTAGCTGTTTCAATATTCACAGATTCGCTATGACTGTTATAAACCGGCACGCGAACGCATGTCGCCGAAACCTTGATGTTCTTGTCATGCATGATCTTCTTGGTCTCATTGACCATCTTCATTTCTTCTTTGGTGTAATGATTATCCACAAAAACATCGATCTGCGGAATGAGATTGTGCGCGATACGATGCTGGAATTTCTTGGTCTCGGTGCTTCCGCCGACCTGGCTGCGTAATTCTTCAACCGCCTCAGCGCCTACGCCGGAAACCGCCTGATAGGTTGAAACAACGATCCTTTTGATCTTGGCAAAATCATGCAGTGGTTTTAAGGCCACCAACATCTGGATCGTTGAACAATTCGGGTTCGCTATGATACCCTTGTGCTTTTTGATGTCCTGAGGATTAACTTCAGGAACAACTAACGGAACATTAGGGTCCATCCGGAAATAGCTGGTATTGTCGATGACAACCGCGCCGGCCTTGGCCGCCACAGGCGCCCATTCCTTGCTGATCTCGGCCCCGGGAGAACTCAAGACAATATCGATCCCGTCAAATGACTTCTCATTTAAAGGCTGATATTCGATCCCATCCAAACGTCCCTGAGCGCCACTTGCAGAGATCAAACGCAGTTCGTCGACTGGAAATTTACGCTCCTTAACAATGCGATACATTTCCTGCCCGACAGCCCCGCGGATCCCAAGTATTGCGACATTATATTTCTTCTTTTTCTGCATTTTATCTCTCCGAAATTATAAAGCCTCAACAACCATATCCCCGACCTGGCTGGTCGTATAGCCCATTTTCCCAACCAGCATGGATTTCATTTTCTTGATGACTTTGATCATGGCCTTCTCGACATTGGCCGCGGCCTTTGCTTCACCTAAATAATCCAGCATCAATTTAACGGTCGCAATGGCAGTAATCGGATTGATCACACCCTTACCGGTAAATTGCGGTGCGCTTCCGTGCACCGGCTCGAACATACTCACACCTTTTGGATTGATATTACCGCTGGGTGCTACACCCATCCCGCCCTGAGTAA
>CAZLRE010000263.1:0-2826 GCA_964561885.1 uncultured Planctomycetales bacterium
CTGCATCAATTGCGTTTGCGCGGCGTCTATGCCGTGCGTTTAAACAAGCCAAGTATATGCGACAAATTTTGCTTTGTCAAACTTTTTATCAAAACCTCCGACGTCGTTACGACGGAGAACTTGACGGCCTGAGGGTCTTCACGAACCATTCCCGGACAATGGAAGTGAACTCTTTGTGGTTTTTGCGCACAAGATATTCCGCGTGAGATCCGTCGGGAATCAACGCGATCCTCTTTAACGACCGCGTTTGATCATATAACTTTTGACTATGCCAGGGATGGATTAGCCAATCTTTCTGTCCGTGGATGTAACAAACCGGGACCTTGATCTTCTCTACGCAATCGACCGGTTTTTCTTTTTGTTCCCAAAAAGGGCCGGGACGAACACCCTTGCCCAATCCGCCTTCTTTCAATAAACCGAAAACAATATCGTTCTCAAGATCAAGACCCCAGAAATGATATTCGATCTTTCCAAAGGCGGTCGGCGCAGACACCGCCACAAGACTATCCATGAGATCTGACCTGGCCGCCGTGATCAAACTGGTCGCAGCCCCTAGGGAAAATCCGATGACCCCCACCTTTTGATAATTCTTACGCGCGAATTTTAAAACTGCCTCAAGGTCCAGATACTCTTTGGACGTCCAATAAAACAGTCCGCTGCTTTGGCCGTGACCGCGGAAATCCATCACGATCACATCAAAATTATCGATGAGATCGCCGGCAAGCTTCTTTAGCAAAACGGCCTGCTTGCTGTTGTAAAAACCATGCGCGATAACGATCACATCCGAATGACCATTCATATAACGGTCCATCGAAATCATTATCCCGTCTGATGTTTGGACCTGTTCGGTTGAAAATGAGAATTCACTCATAATGACTCCTTGGAAGCGCCAGTCAACTCAAGGGCTTTACGTTTGATGCCGGAGAGATCCAGCTTCCCTGTTCCCAGTACTGGGAAAGAATCTAGATGAAAGAATGAGTCTTGGGCCGGAACCCATAAATTCGGAAGACCGCTTGTCTTTAATTGTTCCACGAGAGCTGGGATATCCACTTGTTTAAGGCACAGCACCACAAGTCTCTCGCCCCGTTTCTCATCAGGGACCGAGGTCACGACACAGGTCTGCTCGGAGACCTTAAGAATGTCATGGATCTTTGATTCGATCTTGATGTGCGGGACCATCTCCCCGCCGATCTTGGAAAACCGGCTTAAGCGGTCGGTGATGGTGATAAAACCGTCCTCGTCCATCCGCGCGATGTCGCCTGTCACATACCATCCGTCCTGGATGACTTCTTCGGTTCTCTGCGGTTGGCCTAAATAACCTTTCATGACGTTCGGTCCTTTGACCAAAAGCAAACCATCCTCGTTCGGGCCTAACACTTTGCCCGTGGAACGCTCAACAATGCGCACCGCGATCCCGGGCAACGGCAGACCGATCGTTCCGAATTTCTTTGCCTTCTGTGTGCCGGAATCCAGAACATGGTCTGGCATATTCAACGACACGATGGGCGACAACTCGGTGCAGCCGTAACCTTCCATCGCCTCAACCCCGAATTTTGTTTGGAATTCTTCTGCCAATGATGGTTTTAATTTTTCAGCGCCGACCATGACGAAACGCACCGTTTTAAATTGTTGGGCTTCACAACGGCGGATATACGTGCTTAAAAATGTCGGTGTGCTCATCAGGATCGTCGCCTGGTGGTCTTCAATAAGTTTTCCAATGACCTTCGCATCCAGCGGATTGAAATGATACACCGCGCCCATGCCGCTTAAAAGCGGGAACCAGAGCGTTCCGGTAAAGCCGAAGGAATGAAAAAATGGCAGCGCGCCGAGAATGCGGTCCCTGTTATTGAATTCAAAGACCTGATACAGACCTTCCAGATTGGAGGTGATATTTCCATGCGTAAGCATCACCCCTTTAGGCTCTCCGGTTGAACCGCTGGTGAACATGACCGTCGCCAATTGTTCATGACCTTTTGTCTGAGATGGCGTGAAGAGCAATTTCTTTGCGATAAACGACGGAAAGAAAAACGATTTAACAACCGCAAAGGCTTTATCTTTTGCGCTGATAGACCGCGCAACATCCTCAATACAAATGAGCTCACAAGACATCTCCAGTCCGGTCTTCTCGATAAACTTACGTGAGGTGATGCAATAACGCATCTGGCATTGACGGACGATCGAAGAAATGGATTCTTTGGATGCCGTGTAATTGATGTTGACGGGTACCTTCCCTAAGATCCCAAGCGCTATATTAACGAGAACACCGGCGACGCTGGGCGGAATTAGAACTCCGATCTTTTCTGCGTCCTTCAACTGTTCTTTTAATTGATCGGCCAGCGCAACTGACGAGATGAGCGTACGACCATAGGTTAATGACTGCCCGCTGGAATCTGCCACACAAAAACGTTGCGGATGACGCCTGGCCTGTTCAAAGAAATTCTCGGAAAGCGTCAGATGATCCGTTAAACGGTATTTAAAGACCTGAGCTCCCAACTCCAAGATCCTATTGCGCGTTTCAAACGCGGTCGATGCGCTCGGCATCGGCTCGCCGAAGGTAACCGTCACCGGATAAGGCAGGATCTTCGGCCATTTCCAGAAGAACTTCCCGCGCTCCCAGCTGAAAATGCTTCCCCATATTCTGTCTAAATGAACGGGCACGATCGGCGCATCCACGCCTTTCATGATGTGCTCAAAGCCCTCATTGAATCGTAACGTATTGCCGGTGCGGGTTAACTGTCCTTCCGGAAAAATGCACACGACCTCCCCGTCCTTGAGCGCTTGCTTTGCCGTATGCAATGCCCGCAGGATCTCTTTAGGTTTGTCATT
>CAZLRE010000264.1:0-2801 GCA_964561885.1 uncultured Planctomycetales bacterium
CGGCCAGCATATTAGCGAAAAGACGGATCATCAGGGCAAAACACTTGATGAATATCCCTAAAAATTCCAGCTGAACGATCAGAAGCAGAATAGGCACCGGGACTCCTGAAGGCACAAAGGCCTTGAAAAAACCCGACACCCCGTTTTTCCAGATGACTCCCGCCGTCAGCATGAACAAAATAATGCATGCCAGTGCCCCGGTCACGTTGAGATTGGCGGTGGCTGTAGAAAATAACGGGACCAACCCCATAAGGTTCAATCCAAGAATAAAAAAGAATATCGTGCACAGAAACGGCGTGAAACGCACACCGTCTTTGGTCCCCATGGCCTGCACAGCGATCTGGTCGCGGATGAACTCAACGAACATCTCCAGGAAATTGTTAACACCGGAGGGGAATTTTTGGTCTTTTTTATAGATGACACAGAAAAGAACGATCAAGAAAACGGCACATAAAAGCACCATGACCCCGTGTAGGGATAAATATTCAGGAAGATGAATCGGCGGAAGAAACGGCAGATGCCACACCCGCGCGTCAGCCAGGTGATGCATGATGTACTCATCGATCTTAAAGGCAGGGTCAGGAAGCTGGATCTTCATGATTTGAGAAACGCGGGCCTGTTGATGATGTTATTCAAACTGCAAAACACAAAAACACTATAGGCGATCAAAAGACAGATAACAAATCGAGTCGGGTCAAGTTCTGTCCAGGTCAATACTGCGCAAGCTTTACCGAAAACAAGGGCCGACTTTAAACTTCCCCACACGAAAAACTGGCGCACAAATTCATCGAATGAAGCCTCGCGGATCCGCAGAAAAAGCATCTGGCTCCAGACAAAATTAACGAAAGCGATCCCAAATCCTGCCAAAGCCTCAAAGATCAGCCATTCCTGCCAAAACAAACGCAAGGAACCCAACAATGCCGCGCCTGAAAGCAAGACTGGAGTTACCCAAAGATATGTAAAACTGGTTAAGGAATGATATGCTCTCATTTATCCCTTTGAACAAACTTCCATAATTCATAAAAACAATAAACAAAACCAACACCCGCGCCGATCAACACTCCCAAGGTATCGTTCCCGAAATTAAGCCCAATGGCATATCCCGCAAGCGGACAGCCGATCATGGCGCCGATAATGCTCCAGGCATGTGCGATAAGAGATACATTCTTTTGCGCTGGATCGGCCTCAGGACGGGGAACATTCACGTTATGGATTCTGTTTAAATAATGTGAACAGTGTAAATATAAGGACAAGCGCGGTCACAGCCAACAGCATCCCCGAAGGCATGAACGCCTGCGTTTTTAAAAGCCTGATCACAAAGACGGTGGACAACACGCCAGTCAAACAGGAAATAAAAATGTACGCGCCCCTCGGATTAATGGTCATGAGCCATAGTCCCAAAAGCATCAAAAGCCCCGAACCGAGGCCGGCGACCATGGAAATGCTGCTGCCCTTTTTCCAACCCATATAGGCTCCAACGAACATAAACAGCGCATATCCCAGAAAAACGATTCTTTCCATTAGGACCTCCCGTCCGTTAAATGAAATCAAACTTCAGCGGGTTCAAAGAAATCGGAATCCGTGTGATTCTTAACTTTTTCCCATTTGTCCTGAAAATCTTCGATCTTACGGCGGATGATGTCCTCAACCTGAGCGACTGCGGCCTGACGGCGTTTCATGTTCTCGCCGACCACTTTATCGAGATCATCAATGGTAAAAAGCGACACGCCTTTGATCTTCGCAGTTTGAGGGTCAATATTGCGGGGCATGGAAATATCCATGAACAGGAGTTTGCGAAAATCGCGTTTGGCCATGATGGGCTCGACCATGTCTTTATCCAGGATAAAATGAGGCGCGCCCACTGAACAGATGCAAATATCAACATCCATAAGCGTTTCCTTTATATCCATGAACGAGACCGGTATGCCGGAAAACTTCTGGGCCAGCGCCTCGGCTTTCTCACCGGTGCGGTTCATGAGGTAGATCTTTTCGGCGCCTTTATTCTGCAACTGGGCCAGCGACAGCTCCCCCATCTTTCCGGCGCCGATGATCAGAACGGACTTGCCTTCCAGCGAGCCCAAATTTTCTTCGGCCATATTGATCGCGGCCCAGCTCACCGAAGAACCGCCGCAGCTGATCTCAGTTTCCGTCTGCGCCTTTTTACCGGCACGGATGGCCACATTCGTGAGAATATTAAAATATTTTGACAGCATGCCCAGAAGACGGCTGCGGTCGACCGAGTGTTTGACCTGTCCAAGGATCTGTTTTTCCCCTAGAACAAGCGAATCAATGCCGGTTGCGACCCGCATCAGATGTTCCACCGCTTCAAGCCCGGTATAACAATAGAAATGTTTTTGGTAACCCTCATCCAAGGGGACCTTCTTGATCTTGCCGATCAGAGCAACAACAAAATCCATATTGGTCTGTTCATCCACCCGCTTGATATAAACTTCAATTCGGTTGCATGTGGAGAGCACAAAAGCTTCGGCAACGCCCGGATGGGCCTTGAGTTCGCTTAACAGAAGGTCCTGCTGGAGGGGGTTCAAATAGAACTTTTCCCGGACTTCAATAGGGGCGGTTTTGTGGTTTAAACCAATGATGTACATTTTAACCTGATAAATTTTAACAATTGACTGTCCAATATCCTAAAAAGATGGTTCGAATATAACAAAATACGGCCCATCAATCAACCAATTCATTAACTTTAGACTGACTGGCCATAAGCGACCAAAATGTTAATTGATTCTATTGGGCGGACTGCAGAGTTTTCAGAAACTCCTTCTTTTCCTGAATGAACTTCT
>CAZLRE010000265.1:0-2799 GCA_964561885.1 uncultured Planctomycetales bacterium
GCAGGAGGAGCCGGTATTCCGCACGGGAGGTAAACATCCGATAGGGCTCCTGCGTGCCTTTTGTGACAAGGTCATCGATGAGCACGCCGATATATGCCTCGGAGCGGTCCAGGATGAAAGGGTCTTTCCCCTGTACTTTCAGCGCCGCATTGATGCCTGCCATGATTCCCTGAGCAGCGGCCTCTTCGTAACCGGAGGTTCCGTTAATTTGTCCTGCGTTGAAAAGGTTTTCGACAAGCTTTGTTTCTAAAGAGGGTTTGAGTTGGGTAGGGGGTGTAAAATCATATTCGATGGCGTAACCGTATCGCACAATCTCTGCTGATTCCAGGCCTCTGACAGAATGGACGATCGCCTCCTGAACATCATGAGGCATACTGGTTGAAATTCCGTTGCAATAAATCTCAAGGGTATTTAGCCCTTCGGGTTCCAGAAATACCTGGTGCTGATCTTTTCCGGAAAAGCGCACGACCTTATCCTCTAAGGATGGACAGTACCTGGGTCCCACAGACTTTATCTGTCCTGTATAGAGCGGTGCACGGGAAAGGTTAGACGTAACAATCTTGTGGGTGTTGGGATTCGTATAGGTAATATAACAGGGGACTTGGGAGCGGTCTATCTTTTCCGTTGAAAATGAGAAAGGCTGAGGTTCTTCGTCACCACACTGAGGTGTGAGTGTTTCATAATTAATGGTACGGCCATTGAGGCGTGGCGGAGTGCCGGTCTTGAGGCGTCCCACCTCAAATCCTGTCCTGCGTAAGGAGTTGGACAATTTTTCAGATGAAAGTTCTCCAATCCTGCCACCAGCGGTGATAAACTCACCGATATGGATAAGACCTTTTAAGAACGTACCGGTAGTGAGGATAACGGCCTTTGTTTTGTATTCTATGCCGCTTTGACCAATAATCCCGACTACTTTTCCATTATCCACGATGAGGTCGTCGGCAATTTCCTGCCTCAGAAAAAGATTGGTTTGGTTCTCCACCCTTTTTTTCATGGATACCTGGTATGCCTTTTTATCGGCCTGGGCGCGTGGTGAATGGACGGCGGGACCCTTTTTGGTGTTGAGCATACGGAACTGGATGCCTGTTTCATCCGTCACCTTTGCCATTTCGCCGCCGAGGGCATCGATCTCCCGGACCAATTGACCTTTTGCAAGGCCGCCGATGGCTGGATTGCATGACATTTGAGCAATCGTGTCCAGATTTATCGTAAGTAATGCGGTGCGCATCCCCATGCGCGCCGATGCAAGGGCAGCTTCACACCCTGCATGACCGGCGCCGACCACGATCACATCAAACTCGGTATGCATATACTACTTCGCATGTTCAACAAAGCGTGTTTCCCGAATTACGGTAACAACGACCTCGCCCGGATATTCCAGTTGCCCTTCAATTTCTCTGGCAATGTCGTAGCACATCTTAGCGGCGGCCTTATCATTTGTCTTATCCGGACATACCATCACCCGCACTTCCCTTCCCGCCTGAATGGCATAGGCGCTTTCTACACCGCTGAAAGAGGTTGCAATGTTTTCCAGTTTCTCGAGTCGTTTAATATATTTTTCTAAGGTTTCCCTCCGTGCTCCCGGTCTGCCGGCAGAGATAGCATCGGCTGCGCTCACTAATACGGTATAAACAGATTCAACCGGCGTTTCCTCATGATGGCCGGCAATCGCGTTTATCACCTCCGGCCTTTCATCATACCGTTTTGCAAGGTCGGCGCCTGCAACGGCATGGGTGCCTTCCATTTCAGAACCTATCGCCTTACCAATGTCATGCAAGAGGCCGCATCTCTTTGCCAGTGGAACATCCAGTTTTAATTCACCTGCGATAATACCCATAATGTTGGCAACCTCGATAGAATGCTGCAGTTGATTTTGTCCATAGCTCGTTCTGTATTTGAGCCTGCCGATAAGTTTTATCACTTCCGGGTGAATAGTGTGGATTCCTAATTCAAAACAAGTTTGCTTCCCCGTTTCCTGGATAACCTGTTCAATTTCTTTTTCTGTCTCCTTGACAATTTCCTCAATGTGCGCCGGGTGAATTCTTCCGTCAAGAATCAATTTCTCCATTGATTGCCTTGCTATTTCACGGCGAACGCTATCAAAACCGGAAAGGACAATCACGCCAGGGGTGTCATCCACAATGACATCGATCCCTGTCGCTTTTTCAAAGGCACGGATGTTCCTCCCTTCGCGTCCAATGATACGGCCTTTCATCTCATTATTGGGGAGTTCGATTGAGCTTACAATGTTTTCGGCCGTATGAGCTGCTGCGCATCGTTGAATCGCAGTGCATATTAAAGATATGGCAGTCTGTTCCGCACTTTCCTTTGTCTCAGACATTTTTTTCGAAATCATTTCAGAGCATTTGATGTCAAGCTCTTTTTCCAGCCGGCTCAATAAAAGTTTTTCAGCTTCTTCTCTTGATAAATTTGAGATTTTAAGAAGGGCCTTATTCTCTTCTTCTATTAACTTTTCAAGTTCAAACTTCTTCTCATCAATTTTTTTCTCTTTTAAGGCAAAATTGGCAGAAAGGGTATCTATATACCTCTCTTTTTTTGTTAACAATTCCATTTTGCGTTCCAGATTATCTTCTCTTTTACTTAACCTCTTTTCTTGTAACCTTAATTCCATCCTGGTTTCTTGTGTTTCTTTTTCGAAGGCCTCTCTGCGCTGGTACAATTCTGCCTTCGTTGTCAATTCAGCTTCCTTCTTAATTTTTTCAGCATCTTTTCGAGATTCCTCCAGGAGATGCTTTATCTTTTTTTCGCTGGCGGCTTGCTTCTTCTTGTATACAAGGA
>CAZLRE010000266.1:0-2785 GCA_964561885.1 uncultured Planctomycetales bacterium
GTTGTCGACCAATTTGGGATTGGTCTTCCCAAAGATCCCGTCCTTGCCGGGATAATGGATGTTCCAGGCAAACTGCTCAGCCACAACACGGACTTCCACGTTGTCGGTGCGCGTCGGAAAAGCATTAACATGTTTGGCCCAAAACGGGATGGAAAATCCGATCAAAAGGACAGCCTCGATAACAACGACCGCAATTTCGATGGCGCTTGATGCATGCCCCTGAACCCCCTGATAATCCGCCTTGGGATTGTTCTTCCGGTTGAATCGGAACAATACGATCACAAAATAAATGCCCCAGCCAACGAACAGGACCAGCATCAGGATGTGAATCAGAAGAATCAGATAATCGATCTCATAACCGTGGGCGGATGCGATAACTGGTAATCCAAACATTGAAAAACTCCAATAATTATAACGTTGATGTTTGCGCGTACTTTCTGCCAAGTTTCTTAAGATGCAAAAAGAACATCGCGAATCCGGCAAGGACCAGGACGACAACGACCAAAAGCGTCAAGACCCCCATATGCAAACCCGTTGTCAGCGTGGATTGCGGATCTCCAAAACAGACCGAACAGGCCAGGGCATCTTCGGATAAAAACACAGAACAAATCAGCAGAAACAAGGTAGAAAAATATTTAAAGAAAATATTCATCATAAGGATCTCATCTTTCTGATAAAGAAAACAGCATAGGCCATAAGCGACAACGCGACAACCACAGAAACTAACGAAACTGCCTTATAAGCATTCGTTCCCTGCTCGGCGGCATATCCCCAGGACCAGACAGCAAAAAACAACGCTAAAAGGATCGAGGCGCTGATAAAAACAAGATGTATGTTCTTAATGTTCATTGCTGTGACTTTCCGCCGGAGCGGCAGCATGTTCTGACGCGTTTGCTGCCAAAAGTTCACGGGAAACATCAACTGTTCCCGTTATATAATCACTATGGTTTCCCAACGGCAAAAACAGCAAACTCACAAAAAATATTCCGGCGAAGATCAAAAGCGCATAAATGCACTGGCGTTCCGAGATCAGATGCATAAAAAAACCTGCCACCAGCCCCGCTTTGATCGTCGCGACAATGAGCGCCAGAATGACCGCGCCCAATACCGGCAAATGCAAATAACTGATGGCAACGGTTACGATCGTCAAAATACCCAGCGCCAGAAACACCATCATATACGTGCGCACTTCCTTTTTCACGGATTGCGCATCATGCGTATGTCCGCCCATAACATCCTTTCTAGAAATTATAAAAGATATAAAACCGGGAACAGAAAGATCCAAACCAGGTCAACGAAGTGCCAGTAAAGACCCGCCACTTCAATACGGTTCGTGAAACGCTCCGGCTCGGTATTCCACATCTTTAACCCAGGAATTAACAGATAGCTTTTCACAATGATCCCGCCCAAAACGTGCAGACCGTGCAAACCGGTAAGCGTGAAATAAATGGCCATAAACGTATTATGGCTAGGCGGATAGTGGTGCTGCGCTGCGCGGTTGCCCATCTCGAACAAGCAAAGGATCACAAAAATGATCGCGGCGATCACACCGACGACAGCGGCCCCGCCAAGAAGTTTTTTCGTGTCTTTCAGACCGGTCTTGATCACCGGAATAAGGATGCCAAGACCGATCAATCCGAAGAACGCTTTTGCGGCTAAGGAACCATCCTTGAGAAACCCGGCAAAAGATGCCCCGAGCGAGGAAATAACGATCCCCGGAAGAGCCGGCCAGCTCCCGTCGTAAGCGATCATGAATTTGGAGCCGTACTCATAAGACTTCACGAACAAGAAAACGAACGCCAAAAGTATGGTGGACGCCAGATAGATCCTGAATTTCTTAACGTCCTTTAAGCGCAAAGAAGCCCATGCCAAAAGGACGGTCACACTGGACCCGATAAGAACAAGAGTATTAAAGGTCCCAATCGGAACGTTCAGGATACTTGAGCCATGCGGCCAGTTCGGCGATCCGACGCGCAACAATATATAAGAAGAAAAAAGCGAACCGAACAGCATGATTTCGGAGGCCAGAAAAAGCCAGATGCCCAGCTTGGCATTGAAGAGCCCTGTGTCTTTGCGGGGTTCAACCGTAAAGGGAATGATATCGGCCGACATGATTAAGCCTCTTTCTCATATTGAAGTGAATAATCTTTGGAAGCACCCGGCACACTGTATTCATATGGACCGCGGTAAACCGCAACCGGTTTTGTGAAATTGCCGTGTCCCGGAGGGGACGGTGTTGCCCACTCCAGTGTCGTTGCTTCCCAGGGGTTGTCGTTGACTTTCTTGCCCCCTTTGATACTCCAAATTAAATTGATGATAAACGGGATCTGCGCCAAGCCTAATAGCCAAGCTGAAATTGACATGAATTCGTTCCAGTGCAATACCGGTTGAGCATGCATGTACGAGGCTCCTCCGTCGTACAATCGGCGCGAAACACCGGCCAATCCCTGGATCATCATCGGCATAAAAATACCGTTCATGCACACCAAAGACGGCCAAAAATGCAGATGCCCCAAAAATTCGCTCATTTTCCGGCCGGTCACTTTCGGGAACCAGTAATAAATCCCTGCGAACAGCGCAAAGATCGTTCCCGGCGCAACAACATAGTGGAAATGCCCGATCACATAATATGTATCATGAAGATGGATATCCGGAACGTTAAGCCCTAGCGGAAGCCCGGTCAACCCGCCGATGCCGAACATCGGCAAGAAAGCCAGCGCAAAGAGCATCGGAACATTGAAACGGATGGATCCTCCCCACAAAGACAGGAACAAACATGTCAAAA
>CAZLRE010000267.1:0-2763 GCA_964561885.1 uncultured Planctomycetales bacterium
TGTCACCGGGTCCTGCAGCACATGCCATAACGGTTCAACAGCCAGCGGAAAGCCGGGCAATCATTTTGTGACCACTCTTCAATGCGACCGATGCCATAACACGAACCAGTGGGTACCGACAACTTTATTCAGGCATTCTTCAGGGAATTATCCTGGGGATCACAGGACGAGCGTGACCTGTCTGGACTGCCACCAGTCCAATAGCCAGGTGGCGACCTGGACATCGCCTGCTTATCAGCCGAATTGTGCCGGATGTCATGCCAATGACTTTAAACAGAGTTCGCACAAGAAATATGAGAACCCGACAACAGCGTTCTATACCGTCAGTGAATTGCGTAATTGTGCGGGATCGTGCCACTTATACACGAACAGTTCGATGACTACGATCAAAGAATCGCGTTCGGGTGAACACAGGACAAACGGCGGAGACTTTTAAAGGATCCAGGATCATATTGTGAGAAAGACCAAGCTTAAGTTCAATGTGCTGCGAGAAGCCCTTGTTGTTTTGTTGCTAGTGATCTTGTCATCACAGCAAGCCTATGCCCGGACGGTCGACGATGTAAAGGTCAAGGTGCTGCAAGACGGTTATGAGATCACATTCATATTGCTGTCGTCGCTGCATTACACCACGCATACGCCCCGTGAACCGGCCCGCGATTTCTTTATTCAGTTAAGCACGGCTAATTTTACAACATTATCGGATGATGAAGTTCAATCCATCAGAGAACGTTTGAATCTGGGTTGGGACGTCAATCTGGGCATTCCTCTTCAGGAGATGACGTTTGAAGGCGCGAATCCGGACCGCCCCCAGATCGTTCTGCGTTTTACCGAAGATGTCGGCATCGAGGTGGCCAGCAGCGCGGATCTCAAATCGATCGTCGTTCACGTTAAAACCAAAACCCCGCCGGTTCCGCCGATGAGCACACCGGAGCCTTCAGCATTGAAGGAAACTCCAGAAGTAAGACAGGCAGAGACGGTCTCGGTTGAGCCTCTTCCGGAACAAGTGGTCTCGCAAGACACTGCATTGTCAGAGATCATCAATGACGCCAGGGCATCGCTCGAAAAAGGCGATTATGACCAGGCTATTTCGCTTTACACAAAGATCCTGTTAACGGCGCAGGATCCCGTTAAGCAACAGGCCCAGGAACTGTTGGGAGTTTCGCGGGAACGCAAAGGCCAATACGCCCATGCTAAAGCCGAATACACAAAATATATCCAGGATTACCCCGAAGGGCCGGACACCGAGCGTGTGCGTCAGAGATTGGCCGGTTTGGTCACCGCCGCTCAAGCCCCGCAAGGTCCTTTAAGTCAAGCCAAGCGCGTCAAGAAGACCACATCCCAGTGGTTCTCGCAGTATTACGGCAGCTTTTCCCAATTTTATAATCTCGATCAGACCGATTTTAACGGAGGGAACACCCAGACCAACCGGAATGATCTGTCGATGGATGTCGATCTTAACACCAAATGGAAAAGCAAGGATTACGACTTAAGCGCCAGGTTCACAGGCGGACACAAACAGAATTTTCTCGAAGGCGAACAGGATGATTATTCCATCAGCGCGTTGTCTTTTGATATCAAAGACAAGGGCCAGGGGTTATACGCAAAGGTCGGCCGGCATTCCCTGACCTCAGGCGGGGTACTAGGGCGTTTCGACGGTGTTCATGTTTCGAGCCAGCTCAACAAGATCATAAAATTAAACGGCGTTTTCGGTTTTCCTGTGGATTCGGTCCGTCAGACCGACGTTCATGCGGACAAGAAATTCTATGGAATGAGCATTGATTGGGGAACGTTCGCAGAGCGATGGAATTTCAATACTTTTATCATCAATCAGACGAATAACGGGCTCACCGACCGCAGTGCCGTTGGCGCTGAAGCCAGATATTTTGATCCGAAGAAAGCCTTCTTTGCGCTGCTTGATTACGACATCTTTTTTCAGGCTATAAATATCTTCATGTTCAACGGTCACTGGACTTTGCCCAGCAAAACAACCCTTAACCTTATTCTGGATTATCGGAAAAGTCCGCTTTTGATGACCAACAATGCTATTCAGGGCCAAGGCGTTGAGGAGATAACAGATCTTTTCTCGCGTTTCTCCGACGATGATTTAAAACAGCTGGCCATGGACCGATCAGCGAATTCTAAATCCATCACGATCGGATTCACGCAGGACATCAATCAGGACCTTCAGTGGAACACTGATTTCAGCGTCTCGGCGATCGAAGGAACGGTTTCATCCGGCGGTGTTGAAGGTTCCGAAGAAGTCAGGCCGGATTATACCTGTTCCACACAGCTGGTCGCCAGCAATGTCTTTAAACCGGATAACATCGTCATCTCCGGATTGACATATACCAACACGGTCACCAGCGACACCTATTCTGTTTCCCTGGACGACCGTTATCCGTTGACACAAAAGATCCGTCTTGGCCCGCGCATTCGTTTTGATTACCGCGAGACCAAAGGTTCCAACGATGCGCGCACGACAATAAGGCCCACGCTCCGGATCGATTACGATATCACCCGCTGGACGAGGTTCGAATTCGAAGGAGGCTTTGAATGGGCCAGCGACAGGGCTTCAGGCGTTGTTCTTAAATCGACCGAGTTTTTTATCGCGTTAGGATACCGGATTATTTTCTGAGTTATTCTTAGATTTTTTGGATCTGAATATTGATTATCTGTAAGGGAAGGTTATGTCCAACATGTTTGTCGTGGGGATCAGTCACAAGACCGCTCCCATTGATATCAGGGAAAAAGTTTTTTTGAGGC
>CAZLRE010000268.1:0-2762 GCA_964561885.1 uncultured Planctomycetales bacterium
GGAAGAGATGTCCCGGATGCGTTTTATTTACCGTCCGGATGGCCCAAAGGAGAACATGCCGCAATACACTTATCAGGATGATGCCCAGGCCTGGCAGATCTATGAGGGGAACAAGGACGTTTTCTTTTATACTCAGGAGGTTTCATCCGACGGGGAAGTCCAGCTAAAAGAATGGATCTATGCCGAGGCGCCCAATCACCGGCGGGGCAGCATTTATTCCTGGGATGTCTATCTTGAGGAATTTAACCGGTTCTCTGAATTAGAAGTTGCAAAAGACGGTTCGGTTGATATCCGGCGTCATGTCATGGTCGGAGGAGTTGATCCCAAAGATAAAAAGGAACAGAAGCGGGTGGTCGGTGTGGTGCGCGAGGCCATGAAGGAGATCCCGATATATATTCACGGTGAAGATGTGGTCGGGCGCATTGAGCCGGTGCGGTATTGGACCAGAGAAGGGTTGGCCAAACATGGGATGTTAAGCGTTAAGAATGGGACCCGGCTGACGGTCACGGTCCGCGAGCCGGCCTCCGCGTATCCGCTGGTCATCGATCCAACGGTGGTGATCGCGAGACCGACTTTGGCTGGAACGAGGCAAGATTGAGTAAGGTTGCTTCGCTCCTCGCATTCGCTCGTCGCTCGCAATGACGTTTATTAGTCTTTGTTATTGGCACATAGGAGCAAAAAGAAATATAAATTGCCGTCATTGCGAGACGGCCGAAGGCCGGCGAAGCAAACTTATTCAAGTCGGAGGATCATTGAAAAATATATCTGCAAAAATGTCGTTGCTTATTCTTCTTGCGTTAGGCCTTTTCACTTACAGCAACGCGCTTAATCATCCCTTCATGATCGATGATCACGCGTTTTTTGATGAGATGGACCACCGTTGGGAAAATCTTTTTCTGCAGTTCATTCCGGACAAGGCCAAGGCGCTGCAGCTTGAAGGGGCCAAGACCGAGGTTTATTACCGGCCGCTCGCGCTTGCGATCCCGAAAATGTTCTATCTCGCCTTCGGCGATAAAACTTATTTATTCCATATCAGCAGTTTTGTTCTGTTTGTCATCGCCTGCTGGATGGTTTTTTTGCTGGTCCGCCGGATATCCGGCGATGCGTTTCTGGCTCTTTTGACAGCGGTGTTCTACCTGGTCCATCCGCTTAACGGGATCATTGTCAATTTCAAGACCGGGGTAGTTTTTGCGGTGCAGATGATATGCATGATAGGAAGCCTGTTTTGCATCGTGGGTCTCCAGGATCCCGGCAACCCAGCGACCCAGAAAAGAAGATTCTGGGATTCTGGGGTACTGGGGACCTGGGGCGCCAGCGTACTTTTTATTCTTGCTCTGTTCTGCCACGAATCCGCCATGGCCTTACCGTTTTATGCAGTGATGTTCTTTGCCGTTGAAAAGACAAAAGCGCAAAGTGTCCGCCAGCTGATGGGTGACGGAATATCGCTGCGGAGGTACATTCTGGATGCTTTGCGTGCGACCTGGCCGTTGTGGATGACGCTGGTTCTTTATTTCGTGTTCCGTCTGCGCTGGGCGAGCCTCAACGAGAACGTCTTCGGAAAGTTTGCCGGATACGACATGACCATGACCCAGTATTTCGCCACTGTTTTCAAAATGGGGTGGTGGTACCTGTCGCGTTTGTTCGCCCCGGAAGGCATTGTCATCTCGGTGTTCTTTCCGGTTGAACGCGCTCATGTTCTTGCGTGGCTGCTCGCGGGGGCTGTTATGTTCTCAGCCTGGACGGTATCGCTTGTCAGGTTCTACAGGTTACCCGTCATCCACGCCGCTCTCTGGCTTGTCGCCTTCGGCTTCGGATTGTTGTGCGTCGGTTCGGTTTTTCACGGGCAAGACCTGATGATCGAACCTCACTGGTTCGTGTTCCCGTCCGTGGGAATATTCATGCTTATCGCGTATGGCATAGGGCAAATAGCAAAGTCTCCGTTGAGAACATACGCGCTGTCGGCAGTTGTTCTATTAACGGTGTCATGGATATTTATGAGCCGCAGTTATAATGCCTTGTGGCACAATGAACGCAACTATTGTTTTTATTGGCTTAAACAAAATCCGGATTTCAAGCCGATCCACATGTATATCGCGCGGTCCTATTTCTCCGCCGGAGAATTGGATAAGGCGGCTGTCCATTACAAAGAGGCGCTGACCGGCCAGTATCCGGACTATCTGATGTACGCCAATCTGGGCACGATCGCGTTTCTTAAAAGGAATTTCAACGAAGCGGAATATTATCTGAAACGAGCGCTGGCGATCGAGCCGCGCACCAAGGTGGCCTTGAACACATTGGCAATCCTTATGCTCCAGAAAGGCGACGCGCAAGAGGCGGAACGATATCTTCGCCTGGCCATCAAGGTCAACCGGTTTAACATTGCCGCGCGGTGGAATCTGGCTTTGCTCTGCGAGCGATCCGGCAGAGGTCCGCAGGCGCTTGCGCTTTATCGTGAGATCCTTGCGATCGATCCCGGTCACGCCGGGGCTTTGTCAAAGTTAAGAAATTGACCGCCGCAACCACCGGGGTTGGGATGGTGATTTTATAGGACATATTTTATTATGTGTCTATAACTGAAGGAACGATTCATGGGTTGTTTCAAGAAATGTTTGTTCGCGATCGGATTGTGTTTTTGCGTGTTTGTGCCGGAGTCTTTGCCGCAAGGTATGCAGACACAGTTCCAATTCCCCTTGATGCCGCAGGACCCCGCTAAAGGGGTCGCGGTCATCAATTCCGACCGCGGACGCTATTTCCCGGGTGAT
>CAZLRE010000269.1:0-1204 GCA_964561885.1 uncultured Planctomycetales bacterium
GAATTGAAAACCGGTTTGACCGATGCGTTGGGTAACTAATCGCACACAGTTAAATGTATTGATCAAAAACCTCCTTCACCTTCGTGGTGGGGGAGGTTTTTGGTTATCCGCCTTTGTCCATAGACGGCAATATCAAAAAAGGCGGATAACCCCGAAGCATGCGCAGGAAATTTCAGGGAAATTTCCAAGCGGCGATGCGAGGGGTGAGTTTAAAATGATGAACATGAACTTTTATTTGGCCCTTAGCGTAATTGTATTCTTCGTGATGTGCTGCGATCCGGCCATGGCCGAGGATGATTTTCAATACCGTCAGATGATAACGGTCAAAATGCTGGATACCGAGAAGCTCGATCTTTCCATGCAGGGCCAGGTACGCTTCAATCATGACGCCCAGGACGTGAGTTTTTATTTGGTCAGTCCGCAACTGAAATATGACCTGGCAGAAAATCTGACATTAGGTTTGAATTACAGTTACGTGAACTTTAAAGCCTTTGAGCCCTCGGCCGGCCGCGAGAAATTCAAATTCCATCACCGCTTAGAGCTTGAAGTCAATCCGCATTGGGACATAGGCGAGTGGCTTTTGATCACGACCATGAACCGTTATGAATTCCGGTGGGTCGAAGATGCGGGTTCCGACAATCCGCGCGCCCGTCACCGTACGCAGCTGGAATTTCCCCTCAAACATTTAGAACCGGTCAAATCATTTTATGTGAGCTCCGAATTTTTCTACGACATCAACGACCACCGCTACAACGAAAATTGGACGATACCGTTGGGTGTGAAATTCAAGATCGCTTCCAAAACATCCCTCAGCACGTACTACATGATCCAATCCAAGTTGACCGATGCGTGGTCAACCACGCAGATCTTCGGCACCAGCATTTTCATAAGTTTTTAGAGAATATCAGCCGTACATGAGTTACAATATCAGCGTAAATGTTGTATTCATTGACATTTCATGACATTGTTAAGACATTAAATATTTTTAATTTTATGTTCATGCTAGATTAATGTTGTTTATGTAGAATCTTGTTATCCGAAGTTAATCGTTGCGAATTAACGACTCATTTATTCAGACCGCAAAAACCTCTCGGACGGAATCAATCTAAAAAGTTCAGCCAGAGTAATTGAGGTATATGATGAACCAAAAAATTTCTTTCTTGTTCGCGGTGGTGACAATAACATTGAGCGTATTTTTTGCCGC
>CAZLRE010000269.1:1214-2751 GCA_964561885.1 uncultured Planctomycetales bacterium
TCGCAAGCCGCCACTTATTATGTGCGCACGGATGGGGGCACATCAACGCAATGCACCGGAACTACGGACGCGGCGTATCCCGGCTCGGGTTCGGCACAAGCATGCGCGTTCAACCATCCGTTCTGGGTCTTATCTGCCGCGGGTTCTCCCAATAAAATGGTGGGAGGGGATACGCTTATTATCGGCCCCGGTCAATACATGATGGGTTTCGGCGCGCCCAACACGCCTTCCTGTTCGCAATATTATCCCTGGGATTGCCGCATGCGTCCCGTCCCGTCGGGTACGGCCTCGAACCCCACACGTATCCTCGGCAAAGGCTGGGACACGGGATGCACGAGCAAACCTCAATTATGGGGAACGGAACGCGCGGCGACCGTTCTGGATATGACCTCAAGCAGCAACGTCCAGATACAATGTCTTGATATCACCGACCACTCCAGCTGCATGGACAGCGGCCCTGATTCAGCCACCCGATGCAACCGCGACACGTATCCGTACGGGCCGTGGGCCTTGGTGGGCGTGGTCGCTTCCGACAGCTCCAATGTTTTGTTCAAGAATGTGAAAGTTCATGGTCTGCGTACCGGTATTTTGGCCGGGCGTTTGAACAACTGGACCCTTGAGAAGACCGATATCATCGCTAACTCATTTGTGGGTTGGGACGGGGACATCGGGGCAACGACATCCTCTAATAGCGGCACCATTGCATTCAAGAATTCCAAGATCATGTGGAACGGTTGCGGGGAAACCTATCCGGGCTTGGAACCGCATCATTGTTATAGCCAGGATCAGGGAGGTTACGGCGACGGTATCGGTACCAATGCCACCGGCGGCGACTGGGTGTTCGACGGGGTTGATTTCACGCATAACACATCCGACGGTTTGGACCTTTTGTATCACAACGGCCAGGGGTCGGTGACGATCACGCGATCGCGGTTTGAGGGCAACGCCGGCAACCAGGTTAAGACAGCTGCCAATACGTTGATCTCGCACTCAAAGATCATCGGCAGCTGCGCGTTCTTCAAGGACAAATCGTTTACTTCCAAGACCGGCGTGAGTTATCAATCGGTCGCATTTAACAATTGCCGCGCCGGAGGCAACACCATCGCCATCCAGTTTCGCTCCGGCATGAAAGCCGCCATTTATAATTCCACCATTACCGGAAATGGAGATACGCTTATTGAGACAAGCGGATCCGGCTGCGCGGGGACGGAGAAGATCGCATCACAAAACAATATTTATATCGGCGGACTGGAATACAATACCGGCGGATCTGATATTGCTGATCTGTATTACGCGGCCGGCGCCGGCGGCAACGGCGACGGGGCCTGCGGCAAGGTCACTATAGACACCAACAATGACATCATCTGGGCCACGAAATACAACAGCAGTGAATGCACAGGAAAAGCGTCGTTTTGTGTCGACCCCAAGATCGTGGGACCGTTGTCTTATTTTGGAGACAACCAGAACGTCGGACTCCAATCTTCCAGCCCGGCGATCGGCAAAGGCAAAATGATCTCCGGCATCGGAACGACGGATT
>CAZLRE010000270.1:0-2742 GCA_964561885.1 uncultured Planctomycetales bacterium
GATGTGGCCATCGCGCGTTTCGTTCAAATGGTCGATCATGGATGCCAGCGTCGTTGTTTTACCGGTTCCGGTCGGACCAGTCAAAAGTACAAGACCGTTAGGCTTACGCGCCATATCCGCAATGACCGGCGGCAGGTTCAACTCTTCCATCGTCGGGATATAGATCGAAATGCGGCGCAAGGCGGCCTCAATGGACCCGCGCTGGATGTGCACATTCACGCGGAAACGGTCCATCCCGGTCAGCGCCAGCGAAAAATCCAGCTCTTTTTCGTCCTCAAATTTCTTGATCTGGTTCTCGGTCAAGACCGCATAAAGCATGGTCTTAAGATCATCACGGGTCAGCGGAGGCTTATCAATGAACACCAAAGAACCGTCGATGCGCAAAACAGGCGGAGAGTTTTCGGTAAGATGAAGGTCGGAGGCTTTTTCTTTTACCGTTAAAAGCAGAAGCTCTTTTAATTCCATACGCCCCCCGGGTTAGATGTGGATTAGATGTAAGGATGAAAATCTATAACCAACGGACACCTAAAAGCGTGTTTACTGCCGATCCATCCACTTTTTGATGCGTTTGATGCCTTCGGCGATACGTTCTTTGGATGTCGCGAAACTCAGACGGATGTAGCCTTCGGCGCCGAAACCGTCGCCGGGAATGACCGCGACATTCACCTCATCGAGGATCCTTTTGGCGACACCAGCGATCGCACCGTATTTCGAGAATTCACAGAACATATAAAAAGCGCCTTGCGGACGGACATAGGAGATCTTCGGGGACGCATCCAGAAGCGACATCATGAAATCGCGGCGCGATCTGAATTCCTGACGCATGGCATCAATGCTTTCCTCCGAGGCCTTAAGCGCGGCGACCGCCGCCGCCTGAGAGATGGACGTGGGATTCGACGTCGAATGGTCCTGGAACTTCTTGATGTAATCCATGATCTCTTGCGGCCCCGCACAATAACCGATGCGCCAGCCCGTCATCGAATAGGCTTTGGAGACGCCGTTGACCGTTAACGTCAGATCAAAGATCTCTTTTCCCAAAGAAGCGATGGAAACGAACGCGTCATTATCATAGATCAACTTCTCGTAAATTTCATCACTCACGACAAAAATCTTGTGTTTGACGCACACATCAGCGATGCTTTGAAGCTCGCTTTTGGTATACATGACCCCCGTCGGGTTCGAGGGGGAATTGAGGATAAGGATCTTCGTGCGGGGCGTAATGTGTTTCTCCAGTTGAGCCGCGGTGAATTTGAACTGGGTCGCGGGTGTGGTCGGGATAACGACCGATGTTCCGCCGGCCGCCTTGACCATTTCCGGATAGCTCACCCAGTAGGGCGATTGAAAGATGACCTCATCACCATCATCCACCAGAACAGAAATGATATCGTAAAGCGCGTGTTTGGCGCCGCAGGCGACCACGATCTGATTCGGTGAATATTTAAGCGAATTATCTTTTAGGAACTTAGCGGCGATCGCTTCTCTTAATTCGACGGTGCCGGTGGAAGGAGTGTACTTAGTGAAACCTTTTTGGATAGCGGTGATGGCGGCCTGCTTGATAAAATCAGGCGTATCAAAGTCGGGTTCGCCGGCTCCGAAGGAGACCACGTCGCGTCCCTGGGATTGAAGCTCTTTGGCGCGGGCGGTAATGGCGAGGGTGGTGGAACCTACAATGTCCTTGATCCTGCGATTGACCTTGATCATGTCTGCGGCGTCCACAAAAAAATCTGCCTTGATGCTGCCCGAAAACCGGTCCAACATCAAGGCAGGCAGTAAGTTTTATTCTTCAGATTTCTTCTTGAATAGCTTCTTAATACCGCTGGTTTTCTTCGCCGGCGCATCCTTTTTAGCGGTCTCTTCAGAGGCTGCTTTTTTCGATGTCTTGGAAGCCGGTTTGGATTTCGCGGCCGGAGCTTCAGTGACCTCGGCCTCTGAAACCGTTGCCACATCCTGCGCAGCATTGGCCGAAGTAAGCGGAGCATGGCTTGCGGAACCGATCAATTTGGCTTTGGTCACAAGCGGTTTGCTCTTTTCCGTTAATTCAAGATAAACCATCTCGGCATTATCCCCGCGGCGGTTGCCGAATGGAATGATGCGCGTGTAGCCGCCCATACGGTTCTTGAACATGGGCGCGGTCTTGGCAAAAAGATCGCTGACCATTTGATGATCGCACAAAATAGCGAACGCACGGCGCTTGTCGGCGAGCGTGCCCTTCTTGCCCAGAGTGATCAATTTTTCGATCAGCTTGCGCCCTTCTTTGGCCTTGGCCTTGGTGGTGAAGATACGCTCTTCCACGAAGATCGCCCTGGCCATGTCCCGGACGGTTGCTTTGCGCAAAGTCTGATTTCTGCTTAAACGATTTCCTGATTTACCGTGTCTCATGATTTTAGCTCTTTATTTTCAATTTTTTGACGTCGACTTTCATGCCCAATCCCAGGCCCATGGCCTTAAGGATGTCATTGATCTCGGTCAGGGACTTTTTTCCGAAATTACGGAAATTCAATAATTCGGACTCAGGCCTTCTGACCAGATCGGCGATCGTCTTGATGTTGGCTTCTTTCAAACAGTTGGAACTTCTCACCGATAGCTCAAGTTCTGAGATCGGCAATCTTAATTTGGAATACAGGGCTTCTTCCTCGGCGGAGATCTCTTCGATCTCTTCCTCTTCTTCCGGAAGCTGGCCATAACTTACAAACACATCCAAGTGACGCTGGAGGATGTTGGCGCCGTACAAAAGCGCTTCTT
>CAZLRE010000271.1:0-2721 GCA_964561885.1 uncultured Planctomycetales bacterium
CCTGCTCAAAGATATTGAGATCAGGTTGGGGCGGACGAGTGCCATGCATTCCAATAGGCCCAGGATCATTGATTTTGATATCCACGTCTGGAATGGTCAGGTGGTCGACCCGTTTTTTTATCAGTGGGATTTCATCCGTGCGATCGTTCTTGAACTGATCCCGGACCTTCAATATGATCACAAGAGGGTGGTGGGACTATGATCTATCTGATTCTTTTCTTTGTTGTTATACCGATCATCGAAATTGCCATCTTGATCAAAATTGGCACGTATATCGGTACCACAAGCGCGGTTTTGGTGATCGTGTTAACTGGCGTGCTTGGGTCTGTTCTGACCCGGCTCCAGGGTTTTATCATTATCCAGAAGATCAACGACCGTTTAAGCCGCGGGATCATGCCGAGCCAGGAAATTCTGGATGGGGCTTTGGTCCTTATAGGAGGTTTGTGTCTTCTTGCTCCGGGGATTGTTGGGGATACGGTCGGTTTGATTTTATTGATTCCTTGGACCCGGATATTGGTGCGGAAAATATTAACATACCTGATCAAAGGAAAGATCGACAGGGGGCAAACCGTCACCATTATTCCCATCCGGAGTTACGATGAACCGGAAATTTGAAATTTTAGCTTGTTTTCGATGGCTGCATTGGTAAGATAGCTCTGTTTTTAGAAAGGATATCCAGATGCGATTTGACGGTCAGGTGGTTTTGGTCACAGGTTCGACCCGCGGCATAGGAAAAGCCATCGCCATGGCGTTTGCCAAAGAGGGGGCGACCGCTTTGATCGTGGGCAGGAACCCTGCTTTGGTGGAAGAAACAGCCCAGAGTATCGTTAAAGAGGGCGGAAAATCCGATGGTTTTGTCTGCGATGTCACCGACGTCAATCAGGTGCAAGAAACCGTCAATAAAATTCTTGACAAACATAAGTGCATTGATATATTGGTTAACAACGCAGGGGTTACGCGTGATAATTTGTTGCTACGGCTCTCTGAAAGTGATTGGGACGAGGTCATTAACGTCAATCTTAAGGGTGTTTTTACGACGACCAAGACCGTTTCCAAGGCGATGCTCAGGGCCAAGAAGGGCAAGATCATCAGCATTGCCTCGATCATCGGGATCACCGGCAATGCAGGGCAGGCCAATTATGCGGCCAGTAAGGCGGGCATCATTGGGTTCTCCAAATCGGTTGCCAAGGAATTGGCGTCTAGGGGAATTACCTCGAATGTGGTCGCGCCGGGCTATATCCGTACCGATATGACCGCGCAATTGGGAGAAAAAGTCCAGGAAGAGATATTAAAGAATGTTCCGCTGGGGCGTCTTGGTGAAGCATCGGATGTGGCTGGCGCCTGTTTATTCCTCGCTTCTAAAGCGGGTGATTATATTACCGGTCAAACGATCGTGGTTGATGGCGGTTTGGCGATTTAAGTTATAAATGTCGTTTATATGATTCCATAAAGTCAGTTAGTCAAACAAGGAGGCAAAGTAATGGCAGTTCAAGAGAAAATTAAGTCGATTATCGCAGAGCAGCTTGGCGTAAAGCCGGAAGAGGTGACTCCTGAGGCCTCATTCATTGATGATTTGGGAGCGGATTCTCTGGATACTGTAGAGCTGATCATGGCGCTTGAAGAAGAATTCAACGTCGAGATACCGGATGAGGATGCCGAGAAAATGCAGACCGTAGGGGACGCGATCAAGTATATCGAATCCAAAGCGGCGTCCGCATAAGTGATATACCTATTGGTTTGACTGTGATTGATTTTTTGCCCCGACATTGTTCGGGGCAAAAACATTTATAAGGAAAAATCTATGGCAGAAAAAAAGCGCGTTGTCATAACCGGCATGGGTGTTGTTTCTCCGGTCGGTTCCGGCATTGAGAAATTCTGGAAATCATTGGTCGAGGGGAAAAGCGGCATTCGTCCCATCACGCATTTCGATGCAAGCAAATTTGATTCCAGGATCTCCGGCGATGTCATAGATTATGATCCTTTGCAGCATTTTAATTCGAAAGACGCGCGGAATTTCTCCAGGTTCATCCAGTTGGCCGTTGTCGCGGCCAAGGAGGCCTTAAGCGATGCGCAGATGGATATCTCTAAATTGGATGCACACCGCATCGGTGTTCTCATCGGGTCCGGCATCGGCAGTATCCGCTCCGCCGAAGAAGAGTATGAGAAGTATCTGGAAAAAGGCCCCAGCCGGATCTCGCCGTTTTTTATCCCCAAGATGATCATCAACGAGGCCTCAGGCCAGGTCTCGATCATGTCCGGGGCCAAAGGGCCTTGCACATGCGTTGTCACGGCTTGCGCGACCGCGGCCAATTCCATCGGCGATGCTTTTCGTATGATCCAGTACGGTGAGGTGGATGCTGTGATCGCCGGCGGTACTGAAAGCGCAACAACGATCTTGGGTGTCGGAGGATTCTGCGCGCTTAAGGCCCTTTCCAAACGCAATGATGCTCCGGAGAAAGCGAGCCGTCCGTTTGATCTAAACCGTGACGGATTTGTCATGGGCGAAGGTGCCGGGGTCGTGATCTTGGAATCCCTCGAGCATGCCAAGAAGCGCGGTGCAAAAATTTATGCCGAGATGGCGGGCTATGGCAGAACAGCGGATGCCTATCACACCACCGCGCCAGAAGAAGGCGGAGATGGCGCGGTCCGTGCCATGCAGGAAGCGATGAAAGACGCCAATGTCCGTCCTGAACAAATTTCCTATATCAATGCTCACGGAAC
>CAZLRE010000272.1:0-2447 GCA_964561885.1 uncultured Planctomycetales bacterium
ATTGATCCGTGCGCAAACGCCAGGTGGATTCGATGATCATCCGTAATTCTTCATCGGATGCGCCGCTGCGTAATGGTTTACGCAGGTCGGTCGCCTGTGTCGCGAAAAGACATGTATACATCTTTCCGTCGGCTGACAGTCGCAACCGGCTGCAGCTGCCGCAAAACGGTTCAGAGACCGAGGAAATAAAACCAATCTCCCCCTGACCATCGACAAATCCGTAGCGGGATGCCACTTCACTGTCATAATTCGCGCCCAAAGCTTTAAGCGGGAACTCCCGTCCGATCATGGCGACGATCTCTTGCGAAGGCACCACATGTCTGCGGTCCCAATGGTTTTGATTACCCACATCCATATATTCAATAAACCGGATGACGTGCGGCGTGCCGCGGAAATAACGGACAAGATTAAGGACCGTTTGATCATTGACACCCTTTTGCACGACGGTATTAATTTTAATGGGACCGAAGCCGGAGGATTCTGCGGCTTTGATGCCCTCAAGGATCTGGGCCACACTTCCCCGCTCGCCGTTCATTGTCTTTGAGATCGTCTCATCTAAAGTGTCTAAACTCACGGTCAGGCGTTTTAATCCCGCATCAAACAATCCCTGGGCCTGACGCGCCAACAAGGAACCGTTGGTGGTCAGAGCAAGGTCTTCGATCGCATCGATCGTTCTTAATTGCCTGACCAATTCCGGCAAGTCCGGACGCAGCAAAGGTTCCCCGCCGGTGATGCGCACCTTGGCCACACCCAAACCCGTGAAAATCCGCGTCAATCGCGTGATCTCACCAAAGGTCAGCCATTCTTCTTTATCAAGGAATTGATATGCGTGATGAAACTTCTCGGAGGGCATGCAGTACGTGCAGCGGAAATTGCAGCGGTCGATCACGGAAATGCGCAGGTCACGCAAGGGACGATTTAAGGAATCACGGATGGCATTCATATCTTAGGCAATGACAAATTCCAAAATTCAAATGGCAAATTAAATATTCAATAACAAATTTCCAGAATTTAATATTTGAAGATTTATCATTTGATTTGTCATTTGTGCTTTGGTATTTGTCATTCTGTAGAAACGGTCTTGGCTTTCTCCAGCGCGCCTTTGAGCGTATGCCAGCAAAGGACTGCGCATTTGACACGCGCAGGGTATTGCCAAATGCCGGAAAAAACAGCGAGTTTATCAAGTGTATTGGGTTCACGGTCGGGCTTGAGGTCCCCAATGACCAGTTTATGGAACTGTTCAAAAAGGTCTTTGGCCGTATCGACCGACTTGCCCTTGACCGCGGCGGTCATCATGGAGGCAGATGCCTTGGAAATAGCGCAGCCGGAACCATCGAAAGAAACGTCGTCAATAATTCCTTGATCATTGACATTCAGATACACATTAAGATGGTCGCCGCACAAAGGATTGTATCCTTCCGCCCAATGCGACGGAGTCTCGATCTTGCGGAAATTGCGCGGATTGCGGTTATGTTCGAGAATGGTCTGCTGATAAAGTTCTTGTCTGAAATCTTGAGCCATATGTTCCCTAATTATTTAAATATCTCCCGAGCCTTATGCACGGCCTTAACCAAAGCGTCCAATTCCTCTTTTGTGTTGTAAAACGCTAAAGAAGCGCGCGCGGTGGCCGGAATGTTAAACCGTTTCATGACCGGCTGGGTGCAATGATGGCCGGTGCGGATGGCCACCCCTTCGGCATCAACGATAGTTCCCAGATCGTGCGGATGAATGTCCGGAAGAACGAACGACAAGACCGATGACTTTTCTTTCGCTGTTCCGATCAAACGCAGGTCTTTAATGGTCAAAAGCGCCCTGGTCCCGTAATCCAGCAGTTCTTTTTTGTAGGACGCGACCGCCTCAAGCCCGACCGATGTAACATAATCAATGGCCGCGCCAAGCCCAATGGCACCGGCAATGTTGGGTGTTCCCGCTTCAAACTTATACGGAAGCACATTATAGGAGGTTTTCTCAAAAGTGACGCTTGCGATCATGTCCCCGCCACCTTGATAAGGCGGCATCCGTTCAAGCAACATTTTCTTACCGTACAAGACACCCACACCTGTCGGACCAAAAAGCTTATGTCCGGAAAACGCGAAGAAATCGCAATCCAGTTTCTGGACATCGATGGGAAGATGGCTCACCGCCTGCGCGCCGTCAACCAGAACGATGGCACCGACCTTGCGCGCCTGTTTGATCATCTCAGCGACAGGATTGGTGGTCCCTAGTGAATTGGAAATATAGACAATCGAAACCAGCTTGGTCTTTGAAGAAAGCAGTTTGGCGTATTGCTCAAAAACTATCTCACCCTGATCATTGATAGGGATGACCTTAAGGACGCATCCGTTCTGCTCGCAGAGCATCTGCCAGGGCACGATGTTGGAATGGTGCTCCATGGCGGAGATGACGATCTCATCACCCGGTTTTAAAAAAGCCCGGCCGTAGGTCTG
>CAZLRE010000272.1:2457-2720 GCA_964561885.1 uncultured Planctomycetales bacterium
GATTGATGGACTCGGTCGTTCCCCGGGTAAAAATGATCTCGGAAAGATCAGAGGCATGTATAAAATCCCGGATCTTAGCGCGCGCCTGCTCATATTCTTCGGTCGCCATTTCACTTAGATAATGGACACCGCGGTGAATGTTCGCAACACCGGTGGTGTAGTGGCGGTTGGTCGCCTCTATGACGGATTTCGGCTTGAAGGTCGTGGCCGCGTTATCGAGATAAACCAGTTTCTTTCCGCGGACGCTAACGGTGAGATGTGGG
>CAZLRE010000273.1:0-2719 GCA_964561885.1 uncultured Planctomycetales bacterium
GGGCGATGATCTGGCTGTGAGAATGCTCCAGCGACGTCCCGGCTGATTCGCCGAAATTCTTGAATATGCAAATGTATTTGAACCGTTTGTCCTTGGATAACTTCTGCGCCCGGTGGATATAGGTGTCGATGACGCCCGCCATATCTTCCAGCGAAAGGTCGGCCAGCTGGTGATTGTGATCAGGGGTTTCGATGACGACCTCATGCGCTCCGATGCCTGTGGTCATGTCATACATGCCGACGCCCAATTTCTCCAGCGTGCCTTCGGGCTTGAGCGCCGGGAATTTGTTGGGCACAGTACGGACCTTCCAGCCGGACGCGTTGGGCTTGCTCTCCGGCGGGCGGACAGCATCCACTTCCGGCGGGGTCAAATGCTCTTTACCTGCGCAGAATGGGCACGTGGACTGCTTGCGGGGCGTGTGGTCTTCTTTTTCAAAATGTTCAGGCAACACCTCCGGATCGTCTTTGATGACGACCCAGCGGCCTACGATGGGTTCACGTCTGAGTTCGGGCATAATTCAGCTACCTTCTAGCTAGGGTACACCTTGCGTATTAATCCGCTTATCGGGACACCCGGACACCGGTGTCCAACGGAGCTATAAAACGGCAAGGTGTCCTTGGTGTCCCAATATCATTTGTTATTTTGCCAGGTGTCCAACTATCATTTTCTATATTGCGCGGTGTCCCCTAAATTTTTACTTCACGAAGAAACCGCGCGGTGTTCTCCGGCGGAATGGGGCAAATATAAAAACCAGTTCCCTTTTCAAATCCGGCCACGCGGGAAATACGGGGCAAAATTTCGATGTGCCAATGATAATCCTGTTCAATGGTCCGGTATTTAAGGCCGCCGGAATTCTCCATGTGAAACGGCGCGGACTGGATCACATAATTATACGCCGGGTCATCCATCCCGACTTTGAACCTCAACAAAAGCTCTTTCATCATTTTCGCAAGGTCCTGTTCGAAACCAGCCACGCCCTGCCCGAAATCACAGGCATGCTCTTTGGGCAAAACCCACACTTCGAACGGAAAGCGCGCGGCAAACGGTGTGATGGCCA
The DNA here is from genome assembly GCA_964561885.1 of uncultured Planctomycetales bacterium. Classification (GTDB taxonomy): domain Bacteria; phylum Omnitrophota; class Gorgyraeia; order Zapsychrales; family Fredricksoniimonadaceae; genus JAGNTT01. Next base: position 1,058 of record CAZLRE010000273.1, read on the forward strand.
GAAAATGCTTTGTCTCCACCACAACACGGTCGCCGGAGGTCTTTTCCTGACGGATCAGATCGCAAAACAAACAGCGTTCATGATATTCGTAATATTTCTTGGCGCCGGAGATCTTGTCTTTCACGCGGATTGGATTGACCGGTGTCGCCATGATCTGCGAGCGGGCATGGCCGATCAACCGGCTGCCGGCGGCTTTGCCGTAATTCTTATACGCCAGAGCATACTGAAAATCGCGGTTCTTCTTGTGATGGTTGATGCGAAGCGCGTAGGTCTCGAAAACATTCTTAATTTGATCGACGGAAAGATCCGCCATGTTGGCGATGTGTTCGGGGGTTTCGATGACGACCTCGTGCGCGCCGAAACTGTCGCAGACATCATAAAGCCCGTGACCGCGGCGGTGAACGGAACCGACGCCGTTGAATATCGGCGTGCCGCTCTCAACGACCCGCACTTTCCAGGCGCCGTTCGGGTCTTTGGGATCGCGCATCGCGTAGATCTCTTTGGAATCTTTGTCATTACAAAACGGACAGTCTTTGGGATCGGTCGCATGAACGGTCGCGTCCACAAAGTTGCCGGGACGGCGCGCGCGTTCGGTGGCGATGATCACCCATCGTCCGACGATAGGGTCTTTTCTGAGTTCGGGCATATTTGCTACTTTCTAGCGAGGGTGCACATGAGCACACGTCACAAGAGCACATGGGGAACACATTTAACAGGTGCACTTTTGTGCTCTTGTGTTCCTGTGCACCTGCGCTCTTTTCTTAAGGCTTGAATTATATCACAAGCTTTTTCGGGTCAACCCACTTATTCAAAAATTTTCTAATCCAGCTGGGCCGACACACCCAGTTTGTGACCCGAGGCAAAACTTCGGGCATCCATCGGTTTTCCGGATTCCGGCTGGACACGTTTGATCAGGATCGGCTGATGTCCGGTGGTCACAACAAAACCTTCCTTTTTAATGGCAATGACAGTCCCCGCAACAGCCATGGATGATTCCGATGCTGCGACTTCCGCCTCCAGGATCTTGAATTTCTTCCCCTGAAACGACGACGATAGTCCCGGCCACGGCTGCAGACCGCGTAAAAGGTTCCATATCCTGACGGCCGGGTCTCTCCAGTCCACATGCCCTAACTCTTTGGTGAGTTTGGGCGCATAGGAAACTTTCGCCAAGTCCTGCCGTTTTAATGTGTGCGTGTTTTTGCGGATCGCATCCAGCGCTTGAAGAAGTGTCACCGCGCCCAATTGAGCCATGCGCTGCCGCAGGCTCGCTGCCGTATCCTCATGCGAGATCGCAAGTTTGGCCTGAAGGATAATTTCTCCGGCATCCAGTATGGGGCTCATCTTCATGACGGTGACACCGGTCGTGTCATCACCGTTAATGATGGCCCAATTGATCGGCGCGGCCCCGCGGTACTTGGGCAGCAACGACCCATGGACATTCACGCAAAAAATGTGAGGGATCATAAGGACCGCTTCCGGAAGGATCTTGCCGTAAGCCACAACGACGAACACATCGGCATCCAGGCTCTTGAGTTCCTTGACGATGGCGTCAGTCTTCAGTGATTCCGGCTGCAACAAGGGAATTTTGCGTGAGGCAGCCATAGATTTGATCGGCGACTCAACAATTTTCAACCCGCGTCCTTTGGCTTTATCCGGCTGTGT
>CAZLRE010000274.1:0-2719 GCA_964561885.1 uncultured Planctomycetales bacterium
ATGCGTATTTTGGCTATCGAAGGAGAAGCGGATACAAAACACGACAAGCCCGTACTGGAGTATCTTTTAAAAGTTCTTCCGCAAAAGAACGTCGGTGATTTTAACCAGGGTCTTATGGAATTAGGCGCCTTGGTGTGCCGAAGCAAGGAGCCCGTGTGCGTTCAGTGTCCCGTGGCGGTGTTTTGCCGTGCTTACAAGGAAGGTAGTCAGGAGCTGATCCCTACGCCTAAAAAGCGTGCGGTCAAAGATGTCGATGCTGTCATTGCGATCATTGAAAATAACGGGAAATACTTTATACAAAAGCGTCCTTCCAAAGGGCTTTTGGCCGATTTATGGGAGTTTCCAGGAGGGAAGATCGAGGCGGGAGAAACAGCTAAAGAGGCTCTTATAAGGGAAGTTCAGGAGGAGATGGGTATATCTCCAAAATCGGTCAGGCATCTTTTTGACATCCAGCATTTTTACACTCAATTCCGGGTTAGGCTTTCGGTTTGGCGGTTTGAGCCTCAAAACGACCTGCCGGTTGTTTCCAAAACCCGACGGTGGGTCTTGCCTAAGGACTTCTCGAAGTATCCCATGCCCTCAGGAAGCGCCAAGATCGTTGAACGCATTTTTGTAAAAAAATAATTTGACATTTTTATTTTTCCTTGTATCATTACTTACATGATTCAATTAGTAATGATTAAGCATTTCCCCAGCATCTGTTCCTGCCAGCGCTCTTGTTGTTGCTGCTAAGAGCCGTTTTTGTGTTGCCTAAAATTCCATCACATTATCAAGGAAATAACCATATGACCCAGGAAAATTCCCAGGATCAGGAGATCCTCAAAGCGATCCGTAATATCAAGTTCGGTTCAGTTGAAGTTGTTATTCATGATTCGAAAGTCGTTCAGATCGAGAAAACGGAAAAGATCCGGTTTCAGCCATTGTCCAAACAAGTTCGAGGGGCGGTTTAAAGTGAATAAAAGTCAGCAGACCACTGCCGATTTAAGAATAAAGCCTTACCAGTCATCTGGAAGCATCCTAAATAAGGAGTTTGTTATGAGGTATTGGAATGTGGTTCTAATTGTTACAATTGTTTTCGCCAATCTGTCTGTTGCTTCGCCATCGTTCGCCAGTTCGGCCGATCTTGAAAAACGATTAGCTGAACTTGAAGAACAGGTGGCTGTGTTAAGGCGTCAGATCGAATTAAAGAAGGAAGATGAAGATAAAATAAAAACAGAAGCGCCCATCATCACAGCATCCAGTAAAGAAGGTTTTAGCATCAAATCGCCGGATGAAAGTTTTAAATTACGGATCCGCGGGCTCATTCAGGCCGACGGCCGTTTTTTTACGGACAATCAAAAGGACAATTCAACCACCGATACGTTCTCTGTGCGTCGGGCAAGGCCGATCTTTGAGGGTACGGTTGGAAAGGACTTTGACTTTTATCTGATGCCGGAGTTCGGCAGCGGGAGCGCTTCATTGGTTGATGCTTACGGTGAATTCAAATTATCCAAACAGGCCAAAATCCGCGGTGGAAAATTCAAAGCGCCGTTCGGGCTGGAACGTCTCCAGTCGGATTCGGTCGCTAACTTCACCGAGATCGGATTGCCCAGTAATCTGGCGCCCAATCGGGAGGTTGGTTTTCAATTGTCAGGTGATGTCCTTGGCGATACCACTAATTATGCATTAGGTGTGTTCAATGGATCTGCCGATCTGGCAAGCACCACCAGCCAGGACACGGACAACAATAATGATAAAGATCTTGTTGGGCGTATTTTTGTGCATCCGTTCAAAAATAATGGCCCTGAAACTCTGAAAGGTTTTGGAGTTGGTATAGCTGGTTCGTATGGGCATAAAGAGGGCAGTACGCTTCCGACCTACCGATCCACCGGTCAATCCGGCATATTCAGTTATGCCTCGGGCGTCAGCGCTGACGGAGCCCATGTGAGATTTTCTCCTCAGGCCTATTTCTATAAAGGTTCGCTGGGTCTCTTGGGTGAATATACACAGTCCCAACAAAAAGTGGCCCGTTCAAGCGGTGGTATTATCAGGGATTCCTTCACTAATAAGGCCTGGCAGATCTCCGGGAATTATGTGCTGACCGGTGAAGTGGCCTCTTATAAAGGAATAACACCCCGCACGAACTTTGACTGGTCTAAGGGCACTTGGGGTGCTTTTGATGTGGTCGGTCGATACGGGCATCTGGATATCGATGACAGCATTTTTACCGGAGGATTTGCCAGCTTGAACACCGCTGTGTCCGAGGCTGATGCCTGGGGACTGGGTTTGAACTGGTATCCCAACAGAAATGTGCGGCTTTCCCTGGATTACGAACAGACCCAATTTGAACGCGGCAATACCAGTGGTTTGGATCGCAAAACAGAAAATGCGATATTGAGCCGTTTTCAGGTAAGTTATTAAAATATTCTTAATAACAATGGAGATCATCATGAAAAATTATCGAATATTCTCAATAATTTTAACAGTCATTTTCGCATTATCGTCATCCGGGATCGCTTCTGCCAAGCAGATCAATCTGCTTAATGTTTCCTATGATCCGACCCGCGAATTGTATGACGAATACAACAAGGCATTTGCTTTTTACTGGAAATCAAAGACTGGTGATGACGTCATTATCAATCAGTCGCACGGCGGCAGCGGCAAGCACGCGCGTTCAGTCATTGATGGCCTGGAGGCCGATGTGGTGACCCTGGCATTGGCCTTTGATGTGGATGCCCTG
>CAZLRE010000275.1:0-2710 GCA_964561885.1 uncultured Planctomycetales bacterium
ACCACCGGCATACCGATCTTAATCCCGGATTTACGTCCTTTGTCAATGATCAGTACCGCGTTCCAGTTCGTGGGATCGCGCCCGATCACGACCGCGGCCACCGTGTCGTAAGGCAATTCCCGTTTAAAATCCAGCAGTCCGGAAAGCCGTTTGTTCTCAAGTACCAATTCCCGGGCATTCGTGATCTTGGCCCAAAGCCCGCCGTTCTCTTTTTTAAGCCGGATGTACTCCTCGTACGTCACATGATAAAGGATGAGCTTTTTAAGCTCCAGAAACGGCCACGCGATGACCGACAGCGGGCTTATGGCACCTTCGACAACTGTGTTTTTTTGTTCATTGAGGAACGCGGGACGGACAACCAAAAGAAAGATCGGCCCCAGAAGAAGCAGAACGTAGACAAGATTTTTGGATAGTTTTCTGGCCACGGCTAGGGGTTTCTTGAAGCAGGAAGTTGAATGACTGAGTCAAACCTCAAGAAAAAAAGCCCATAGTCTCCTATGGACTTATCACAATATGTTTACACAATTAGATCCAGAATTGACAACTAAAAATCGAGTTTTGCCTGGACGGTCAAACGGCGGCGCATATGCTGGGGCATATTGAGCGTCTCACCGGTGCCCATGACAACGGCGGTCAACGGATCATCCGCGATATGAACAGGCAGTCCTGTTTCTTCCGCGATGCGTTTATCAAGACCGCGCAATAATGAACCGCCCCCGGCCATGACGATGCCATGATCGATGAGATCTGCGGCCAATTCCGGCGGTGTGTGTTCAAGAGTGGATTTGGAAGCATCCACGATCGCCTGCACGGGATCATGAAGCGCTTCACGGATCTCGACGGATGTGATATTGATCGTTTTGGGCAATCCGGCGATCAGATCGCGGCCGCGCACGTCCATATTCAATTCTTCTTCCAGAGGATACGCTGAACCGATGCGGATCTTGATCTCTTCCGCGGTACGTTCGCCGATCATTAAATTATAAGTTTTGCGCAAATACTCGACGATGGCCATGTCCAGCTCATCGCCGGCGATGCGGATGGATTTGGCATAAACGATCCCGCCCAATGAGATGACGGCAAACTCGGTGGTACCGCCTCCGATGTCGATGATCATGTTGCCGCTGGCCTCATACACCGGAAGTCCCACACCGATCGCGGCGGCCTTCGGTTCTTCGATCAAAATAACATCACGCGCTCCGGCATGGACCGCGGAATCCATGACCGCGCGTTTCTCAACTTCGGTGATGCCTGACGGAATAGCAATGACGATCAGCGGACTGAAGAATCTGCGCGGCTGGACTTTACGGATAAAATACTTGAGCATGGCTTCGGTCACTTCAAAATCAGAAATGACGCCGTCTTTCATAGGACGGATGGCGACAATCGCACCTGGCGTGCGGCCGAGCATTTTTTTGGCCTCTTCACCGACCGCAACCACGCGGTTAGTATCTTTTTCGATCGCCACAACGGATGGCTCACACAAAACAACCCCCTCACCCTTGACATATACAAGGGTGTTGGCTGTGCCTAGATCGATGCCCATATCTTTGGAAATTAAACCGAGTGCGGAATCAACTAATCTTTTGAAGAGCTTACGTATTTGCTGGAACATGAATGTCCTCTTTGAGGTGTTTTACTTTGATGAGGAGCAAAACGATTTTTTTCAAAAATGAATATGCACAATATTAAAAGAAAACGATGACACTGTCAACGGATTTCTGGAAGCCTGGAACTATCTTAAGTTATTGCCGTCCAAACTGTTTAACGTTTCTGGCCTGTCGCGGCGGACGCCCCGATGAGCCTGAAATCGCGGACAAAATCCGGGTAGGATTTATGCGAACATTCGATATTTTGGACGGTTATGCCGGTCTTTAAACCGAGCACGGCAAAGGCCATGGCCAGACGATGATCATCATGCGGGTCCAGGACAACATCCTTACGAAATTCGGCAAGCGGATCAATGACCAGCGCGTCTTTTTTTTCTTCGACCTTGGCCCCGACCTTTAACAGCTCCCTGCGAAGGTCGCTGATGCGGTCGGATTCCTTGGCGCGGGCATGATGGATATCCTTAAGGACCGTCCGTCCTTTGGCGAATAATGCGGTCACGGCCATGATCGGCACCAGGTCAGGGCAATCCTTCAAAGAAAAAACCCCTCCCTTTAACGCGAACGGGCCTTTGATGACAATGGTTTGGCCGGTGCGTGTCCATTTGGCGCCCATGGCTTTTAAAAACTTTAGGATATGTCCGTCGGCCTGGATCAGACGGTCATCAAAACATCCGTTAAGCCGCACGTTGGAAGGCACAATGCTCGCGGCCGCCATCAAGAATGCGGCCAATCCGTAATCCGACGGGACCGTGAAATTCTTCAAGCCGTGAAATGTCTGGCCGCCGCGGAGCGCAAATGACCTTGGGCCGCGCACTGCGACGGCAATACCTGCTTCTTTAAGGATCTGCAGTGTCATGGTGATGTAATCTTTGGACACGATCGTCTTGCCGGTGATCTCGATAACAGAATTCCCGGACAAGGACGGCGCCGCCATCAGCAAGGCGGAGACAAACTGCGAGCTCAGACTGCCGTCGATGGTGATCCGGCCGGCCTTGAGCTTGCCGCCCTGAAAACGGATAGGCACAGACTCTTTCTCCCCGCTGCCGGAAATATTCAACCCCTGGCGGCGGAGCGCATCCAACAGATGCTTGTTCGGTCGC
>CAZLRE010000276.1:0-2698 GCA_964561885.1 uncultured Planctomycetales bacterium
GGTATTGATATCATCGAGATTTCACGCATCCAGAAAGCGGTTGAACGCTGGGGCGATGATTTTCTCAAACATATCTTTAATGAAGAAGAGATCGTTTATTCCCGGCGGCAAAAGAACCCTTATCAGCATTACGCGGTCAGGTTCGCGGCCAAAGAGGCGGTCTTTAAAGCGGTCGGCGATCCGAAATTGACCTGGAAAAATCTCACCATCACGCATGACCCTTACGGCAAGCCGATATGCCGTTATGATGCCGGAGGGTTCACCAATAAGATCCTGATCTCTCTTTCTCACAGCAAAGACTATGCGGTTGCCAGCGCCATTGTTACGTTGTAACCCCAATGCCCATAAGAATCAATTCGGCCATGTTCTGATCCTGGCCGGGTCCGGACGTATGCTGGGCGCGGCTGCGCTTTGCGGTCTGGCTGCGATGCGCACAGGGGCCGGGCTTGTGACCGTTGGTATTCCCAAGAGTCTGAATAAAACCCTTCAAGCTAAAATTTCCAACGTGATCATGACCCTGCCGTTGCCTGAAACCTTCGGTTGTGCGATCGCGGCCAAGGCGTATTCCGAGATCAAGAGATCATTCTCGAAATACCAGGCCGTTGCGATCGGGCCCGGCATGGGACAGGAGGCGGGTACACAGAAGTTTGCTCTTAATGTCATACGCGAATGCTCTCTGCCGGTCGTAGTCGATGCGGATGCGCTTAACATTTTGGCCTTACATCTCAAGATTCTAAGTCAGGCGCAGGGGCCGCGCATCTTAACTCCTCATCCGGGTGAGATGGCGCGTTTGACTGGGATCTCGCGGGATGCCGTTGAGAAGGACCGTTTGTCCGTGACACGCGATTTTGCGCGCAAACACAATTGTGTCGTGCTTTTAAAAGGTCATAACACGTGCGTGGTTGCACCTGAGGGCAGAGCGTATATCAATAAAACCGGCAACAGCGGCATGGCCACCGCCGGAAGCGGAGATGTTCTAACCGGTATGATCGCCGCAATATTGGGGCAGGGGTTCGAACCATTCGAGGCTGCCGCAACAGGGTGCCGGCTCCACGGACTTGCGGGCGATGAAGCGGCCCGCAGGGTGGGGAAGGTCTCGCTCATCGCAACGGATATCATTGAATCCTTACCGCGCGTGATCAAGGGTAAACGTTAAATGAAGAATTTATTAGCCGATCTATGGAAGACCCAAAGACCTCTGTGTGCCGTTTGGCTGGGCGTCATTGCGTACACCGCATTTTTTACAACCATATCGGTTCTCCGGTATAACGCATTTTCCTATTCTGATTTTGATTTCGCGATCTTTGTGCATGAGGCCTGGAAGATCCTTCACGGCAGCGCTGAGATATCGTTATTTAACAATACGCCGATCTGGGGCAACGCGCTTGAAATGATCTCATTTGTGAATGCCCCGCTCTTTTTTATTTTCGGTAAGGATCCCCGAAGCCTGTTGTTCCTCCAATCGCTGGCCCTGGGGGCAAGCGCGGTCCCGATATTTCTTATTGCCCGTCGGAAAATGCCTGAGCGTCTTGCCGCATGTCTGGCCATAGGATATTTGTTCTATCCGCCCATCTGGTATGCCAATCTGTATGAATACAACGCCCTGGTCTATACAACCTTCACGCTCTTGATGGCGTTCTATTATCTGCAAGGACAGCGCTTTGGGATGTTCATGTTCTTCATTGTCCTTTCGATCATCAACCGTGCGGATCTGGGCATCGTCACATTTATGTTCGGCGTTTACGCATTGTTTGAACGAAAATCCTTCAAATGGGTCGTTTGGCCGTCTTTGATCAGTTTTCTGTGGGTGGCGGTGGGGTTGATGGTCGTTATCCCGGCATTCAAAGGGTCGCTCAGTTACGATTCGACTTATCCGCAGTTCGGAAAAGGGTTCGACCAGATCATACGCAATATGATCTTTCATCCGGAGATCTTGATAAAGTCGCTGACAACGGCGGATGACGCGAAATTCTTCTTTGAGATCTTATATCCTGTCGGGTTTGTTTCCATGTTAGGGTTGAAAGAATTCCTGATCTGCGCGCTTTCACTGGTGCAGCATCTGGCTTCGGTGCGTTATCAGGAGCACACCATCCTTTTTCACTACACGGCTACGATCACCCCGTTCGTTTATATCTCCGCGGCCTACGGTTTGGCGCGGCTGGTTTCCAAGCGGAAGATATCGTTCGTGATCTGTGTGTTGCCGATCGTGCTTTCCTTGCTGGCGAACTGTTTTTACGGTCCGATCAAATACCGCCAGGATTACACCGGTCAATGGCGCATGGATGTCGAAGATGTCTACAAGAAAGAGCTTCTTAAGGAGATCCCGCCGGATGCCCCTGTTGTGAGCAGTTTTGAATTTTCTCCGATGTTATCCGGCAGAAGCCGTTTTTATTCATTCCACTATATCTATAACGGCCTGTTTGCCGGCGGAGTGCCCTATGTCACTCCGCCGGACATTCAATATGCTTTGATCAATTTTCAGGACATGCGGCTGCTCAGTTTTCGCAAGCCGAATTCGGATCTAAACATGAATAAGTTTATCTCCGAGGGCAATTTCGGGATCGTGGATACGATCAACTCGATCGCATTATTTAAGAAGGATCATCCCGGATCGAACAAACTTTATGATGTCCTCATCCATAAAGAGCCTTTGCAAGGGGGGATCGCCGAGGCCAAAAACGGCGCCAGGTTATGGCGG
>CAZLRE010000277.1:0-2681 GCA_964561885.1 uncultured Planctomycetales bacterium
TTTCCCCTTTCGGGTAAAAAGTTTCTGGGATTTAGGAAAGAAAAACGGAGAGGGAGAGATTCGAACTCTCGAGGCACCTTGCGATGCCCACACGCCTTCCAAGCGTGCTCTTTCAACCACTCAGACACCTCTCCAAAATTTTGGTCACAAAATTTTGGATCTCGAGGTCCAACGGACCGAGAGATCTTATAACAGAATTCGTTTTAGAAAAAAATCTGCGATATGTTACACGAGCACCTCAGGCTTGTCAACACAACCTTCGAACTCAAACGGTATAAATTTCTGAGGCGGCGATCACATAAGGCTCTTTAACGGAATCATTGCTCCATTCTTTCATGGCCGGCAATTGACGGATCATATCGGCATATTCCTGCGCAAGCATAGATAATTTGACCCCGTAGGTCGCAAAACGCGTCACGACCGGCGCGTACATGGCATCCGCGATCGTAAAATGCCCGAACAGAAACTTTCCCTTGGGTTCAAATTCACGGCGGCAACGGCTCCAGATGTCATCAATGCGGGCGATATCCTGCAAAACCTGCGGCGTCCGTCCTTTTCCGGGATGACTCCCCCGTATGTTCATCGGCATGTTCTTTCTTAATTCTGAAAATCCCGCGTGCATTTCGTGGCTGACCGCCCGCGCCCGGGCGCGGTCCTCCCGGTTAGAGGGCCACATTTTCTTATCCGGAAAAAACTCAGCCAGATATTCCATGATCGCCAAAGACTCCCCGATGACAAGCGATCCATAAATCAATGCCGGAACTTTTCCGGCTGGGGAATATTCCAGGATACGCTTTTTATAATCCCCCTGATACAACGGGATCAAAACCTCTTTAAAAGATATGTCAAAATATTTAAGCAATAACCACGGACGCAATGACCAAGATGAATAATTTTTGTTGCCGATTATGAGCGTCAACGGTTCCATAAAATCACCCCATTTCCTGGATCAATCGAACACAACCGTTTTATTGCCGTAACACAGGACCTTTTTCTCCAGATGCCAGCGCACCGCGCGGTTTAAGACCGCCTTTTCCAGATCTTCCCCTTTGCGCACCAGATCGCGCAATTCATCGCGATGGCTGATGCGCACCGTGTCCTGCTCGATGATGGGGCCGGCATCAAGTTCCTCGATGACATAATGACTGGTGGCGCCGATGATCTTGACCCCTTTTTGATAGGCCTGGGCATACGGATTGCCGCCGACAAAAGCCGGCAGGAACGAATGATGCACATTGATGATGCGATTGGGATAACGCCGGATGAAATCTCCGGTTAAGATCTGATGATAGCGGGCCAGAACCACAACATCAATGCGGTGCTTTTCCAAAAGTTCCATTTGACGCTTTTCCTGTTCGGCCTTGTTTTCCTTAAGCACCGGAAATTCCGCGAACGGGACACCGAACTCTCTGGCCAACGGTTGAGCGTCAGGATGATTACTAACGATCAAAGACATTGTGCACGGCAAATGACCCGACTTATGACGGATCAAAAGATCATGCAGGCAATGCAGATGTTTTGAAACAAAGACCGCCACCCGGTTTGGAACTTTTGAAAAGCTGAGCTCCCATGTCATTGAAAAACGTTCGGCAATGGGTGAAAACGCAGAGTGGATTTCCTCATCTTTCAAGCGAAATCCGTCCAAGGCCCATTCCAGGCGCATAAAAAATGTGGAGGATTGTTCATCGATATGCTGATCGGCATGGACGATGTTGCCGTTATTGGCCGCGATAAACCCCGTGACCGCGGCGGTAATACCTTTTTGATCTGGACAGGATATAAGAAGAATGGCGTGGTTCATAATGATACTATCGGACCCTTCGTATTGTCGGTTTGAGACTGGTCTCTATTATCGTCTGTTTGACTGTTTGTTCAATAAAAAAGATGCCTCTGGCCTTGGAATCATCAACACGTTAGTGTTATACTTCGGTTGGTAACACTCGGCCCTGAGGCCGACGATCTTTAAAAATCTCAATCGTAAACTGCTCGAAAGAGTAGGGCCCCTTGAAGCGAACTTCAAGGGCTACAAACCTAAGCCGTTTGTAGACAAAGCCGTGAGCCTGTGTCTTATTGACCATCTTCTGACCAATCTAAAGGACAAACCTCTTTAAGGTTTGTCCTTGAACAAGGAAAGGTCAATAAGATATGGCTGTCTGGTTACCGTGGAGCACACGTTAAATGCGCCCAAGCCCTCTCTTTACGCCATATGAGGGTTTTTATGTTTAAAGGGTTTTGCTCCATCATCATGACTTTAAGCCTCTTGGGGATCGCAGCCGCTCCCCTGGATGCCGGTATCAGCAAAACAACCACCTTTACCCTCTCGGTCACGATCCCGGAACGAAGCGAACTCCCGGCATCCGCATCTCTCAGCCAGCCGATCTCTAAGCTGTCAACACCTCAGAACAGACCATTTCATCTGCAAAGAGACATCCGAGACAACCAGGATGTCTATCTTGTCTCATTCGTGACGGATTGATCTTCCGCTGCAATTCTCTTTTTAACCCAGATTTTGCATGCAAAATCTGCCCAGGCCCCTGGGCCTGGGTCAACCGATTCAATCTCTTCGAGATTGAATCGCGAATGTTGAGGTAAACTCGGATTTCCTTCTGAAAGATTTAGTGAGCTAGTTTATTCAGTATTTCGCCGCTCATTATGGGAAAATCCGAGTTTAAGGGGAATAT
>CAZLRE010000278.1:0-2666 GCA_964561885.1 uncultured Planctomycetales bacterium
TTGACCCTCACATTTTTGGGGACCAATCTGGGTGGTATCTGGGCGGACCAGTCCTGGGGACGGTTCTGGGGATGGGACCCCAAAGAGAATGGCGCGTTGATGATCGTTCTGTGGACTGCGATGCTTTTTCACGCGAAGATCGCCCGTTGGGTTGGGGAACAGGGGATGGCCATTGGAGCTGTCTTGGGCACGATCGTGGTTGTGTGGGCTTGGTTCGGTGTGAATTTATTGAGCATTGGCCTGCACTCGTATGGTTTTACCTCCGGTGTTGCGACCTGGATCGCCATCTACGTTGCTGCCGAAATTATCTTCATAGGTATTATCACGTATTTACTCAAGAAACAATAACCTATAAATTTATATCAATTATATCTAGCTCGGCAAAACCATAACATTTTCAAGTTTAGACTGTTGCCTCATGATCTCTGTTCGCGAAGCCCAAGACATTGTTTTAAAACAAGCCTGCCTCAGCGCGGTTGAATTAGTCGATTTGCCTCAAGCCCAGGCACGGGTGTTGCGCGAAGTTCTGGTTTGTGACCGCAACCAGCCTGCTTTTAATAAATCCACCATGGACGGGATCACCGTTCCTTCTCAAGTATTCAACAGCGGGATCCGGTCATTTAAGATCATCGCCACGATCCCAGCCGGGAAGCCTGCGCCAAAATTGAAGCTCAAAGACGGGTGTTTCAAGATCATGACCGGCGCGGTTGTGCCTGACGGTCAGGACGCTGTCATTCCTATTGAATATGTTCGAATTAAAGATTCGATCGCTGAAGTGACAGGTCTGCCTTCGGTCAAATCCGGATGGAACATCCGTTTGAAGGGCCAGGATTGCTCCAAAGGAGCAGTACTTTTAAAGGCCGGGTGCAGTATTTTGCCAAGTCATATCGCGACAGCCGCATCCATCGGAAAATCCAAAATTAAGGTCTCCCGAAAGCCAAAGGTCGCCATTATTTCAACCGGTGATGAATTAGTCGATATTCACATAAAGAATATCAAGCCGTATCAAACCCGGTTGTCGAATTCTTACGCAGTTGGATCCGCCGTTGAATCGCAAAATTTGGGGGAAACAAGCATTTTTCATTTGAAGGACGACCCGAAACAATTGCTGAGGGAGATCAGGGGGATCTTAAAGCGGTTCGATGTGTTGGTTCTCTCCGGCGGGGTTTCGATGGGTGATTTTGATTATGTTCCGCAGGTCTTGGATAAGCTCAAGGTCAAACAGCTTTTTCACAAAGTCGCCCAGAAACCGGGAAAACCGTTTTGGTTCGGAACGACTGCCGGACGTAAAGCGGTCTTCGCGTTGCCCGGCAATCCGGTCTCAACGCTGGTTTGCGCGTACCGTTATCTTTTGCCATTCTTGAGAAAGTCTGCTGGATTGCCGATCGAGATCGGGAAGGTTATTGTTGATCATGATGTGTCGGTCAAAACAGATCTGACGGCTTTTTTACCCGTTGAGTTCGTTTCGGCTGGTGATGCCGCGCCAAGGGTCGCAACGGTCGACACCGGCGGATCAGGCGACGGTGTTTCACTTTCCCGTTCCAAGGGATTTATTGAGGTCCCGGCGGGTATCAAACAGGTCCCCCGAAACACATTACTTGATTTCTATCCCTGGTAAATGAATATGACGATCGATCAGGAACTTTTTGGTCTTGTGCTGGCGGGCGGTAAAAGCACGCGCATGGGAAAAGATAAAGCGGCCATCGTCTACGCGGATAAACCTCAATACCAGCGCGCGTTCGAATTGTTGGAGAAATTCTGCGGCCGTGTATTTATTTCCAGCCGTGCGGACCAAGGTGTATCAGCTTTTGGAACATATCCTCAGATCCATGACCGGCCCGAATTCCAGGGAAAAGGTCCTTTGGGCGGTATCCTTTCCGCGATGCATGCGTATCCTGATGTTTCCTGGTTAGTTTTAGCCTGCGATCTTCCTTTTGTGACGAGCGATACATTGAATTATTTGATCACGAACCGCTCCCGAAAGGTTACGGCAACTGCGTATAAAAGTCAGTTCGACGGACTTCCGGAACCTTTATGCGCGATTTGGGAACGCGGGCATTTGGATACAATTGCGGGATCGTTCGCGCAAGGCATTGTGTGTCCCCGTAAGATCCTGATCCAATGCCAGGCACATCTCGTGGATGTGCAAACATCCGGCGAGATGGATAACATCAACAATCCGTCTGAGGCCGCCCAGGCTTTGGTGCGCAACCGGTCAGGGAAATGACCTTCTCATGGTCAAAGTGATCGCCAGAATTATTCATTTTATTCTTCCTCCGCCGGAGTGGCGTTTGGCGGTCGCGCTTGTGCTCGGAATTTTGTCCGGAGTGGGGATCTATATTTATTATGTTTCCAATGCCGCCGCCTATTTATCCAATGACCCGGAAACGTGCATCAATTGCCATGTCATGATCCCGCAGTATTCAACGTGGCGTAAAAGCAGTCATGTGCAGGTGGCGACCTGTGTGGATTGTCATGTGCCTCACGACAGCATCATCAGAAAATATGAGTTCAAAATGAAAGACGGCATGAGGCACGCGACTGTTTTTACGCTTCATGCCGAGCCGCAGGTCATCCGCATCAAAGAGGACGGCAAGAAGGTTGTGCAGGAAAATTGTATCCGTTGCCATAGCGCGATGCTTGAGGATGTCTCTATTCATGATGTC
>CAZLRE010000279.1:0-2662 GCA_964561885.1 uncultured Planctomycetales bacterium
AATGTAAACCCATTGTCCTGAACAGGAAAATGAGTAGGTTAAAGCTGTTTACTCAATGACGTAGGACGATGGACGCGGGACGAATGATAAGTTTTTCGTCTTTCATCTTACGTCCCTCGTCCATCGGAAAAGTGCGGAAGGAGAGACTTGAACTCTCAAGGGTTGCCCCATACGCTTCTGAGACGTACGCGTATACCAATTCCGCCACTTCCGCATATTTTTCTAATAAAAGAACAGAGGTAATATGCGGAGATTGGTTCCCTTACTGGAAGAATCATTGGGGAAGGAACCAATGCCGCCTAAGTAAAAATATCTGATTTTAAACCTTGATAAGCCTTTGGAATGTAAATCGGGCAACAAAGTTGAACTCAAGTATAGCCATATCAACAGTTCATGTCAATAATTACGATGGGATGGAGGCAAGTGATTGTTGTATGCAGCGGTACTACAGGGCCAGCAGTAACCTACGAGGTTACTGCTGGCCCTGATCGAGTCGATTCATCGGTTGTTTAATAGGGGTTATATGTTATAATCCGGCTTATGTTTGAGGTCTCATTTACCACTACTTTTCAGGCCATGGCCCAGATCTTCCTTTTAGGTTTGATCGGGTATCTTATGGTTAAAACCAAGTTCCTGGATGCCAGGGGGCTTGAGATCCTCTCCTCGGTTGTGATCGGGGTCACGCTTCCGGCCTTTAATTTCAGCCAGATCATCGCGCATTTTGACCCGCGCGGCTTCTCTAATTGGTGGGTCTATCCGCTTTTGGGCTTTGCGATCGTGTTCGGCGGGATCATCCTGGCCTCGGCTGTCCTGGCATTGCGGCCGAAATTCAAGGACAGGCAGGAGTTCCGGGCCTTGGTCGGTTTCCAGAATTCCGGCTACATGCCTTTGATGATCCTGGCCGCGTTCCCCCAGACGCCGGATGTGGTGGGTTTGACCATTTATATAATTCTTTCTCTGGTGGGGTTCGATATCCTGTTGTGGAGTTTGGGCGTGTGGCTGATGACCGGGTCCAAAGGCCAGAAATTTGACCTTCGCAAGCTCATCAATCCTCCGATGCTGGCAACGTTGGTCGCGGTGGCGTTGATGTTTGCGGGGCTGGGGCAGAAGATACCGACCACTCTTTTGAGCCCGATCAAGATGCTGGGCAATTGCCTGCTGCCCTTGGTCATGCTGGTGTTGGGCGGGAATTTCGCGCTGACGAACCTTAAGAATGTCCGTCCGGCAGATGCCGTGATGGTGGTTGTCACAAAGCTTGTTTTGTATCCCGCGCTCATGATCCTGTTCGTGATCGCGTTAAACCTGCCGTATCTGATGGGATTTTTCCTGGTCCTGGAGGCGGCGGTGCCGAGCGCCAATTCGCTGTCCGTCATCGGCCGTTATTACCGGACAGGCAATCAGGATTTTGTTAATCAGGGGTTGTTCTTCACTAATATACTGAGCGTCGTCACGATCCCGGTGTGTTTGATGATCTACGCAAAATTACTATGAAATTGATCGCTTCAAATAAAAAAGCTTATCAGAATTTCAATCTCCTCGAGAAATGGGAGTGCGGCATTGCTTTGAACGGCGGAGAAGTCAAATCCATCCGCGCGGGCGAGGTGAATTTCAAAGATGCTTACGCGTGGGTCAAAGAGCAGGAAATTTATCTTTCTAATCTGCACATCGCCCCCTATGAACAGGCCGGGTATCTTCAGCCGGAGCCTGATCGTGTGCGCAAACTTTTGTTGCATAAAAAAGAGATCATGCGTATTCACGGGCTTATGACCGCCAAGGGAAAATCGCTTGTTCCGACGAAGATCTATCTGACCGAACGCGGGCTTATTAAGGTCGAGATCTCGATCGCCCAGGGCAAAAAGCTCTATGACAAGCGCGATGACATCAAAGACCGCGAACTTAAACGCGAGATCTCCCGCGCGATCCGCCACCGCAGAAATTAGTTTGCTTTCCCGTCGAATAATGCTAAACTTCCGGTGTTCTTTCTTATCACGTAACACTTACCACGTAACACGTACAACGTATCACGATCCTTATGGGGGTGAATGGCCTCGACTTGTGTTGTCAGTGGATAGGTGGCATGCCGCGGACGCTTGGTTGGCCGCGTTAACAATCCGAGCACAAACTAAACGCTAACGATGAAACGTTAACGTTCGATGGTGTTATGGGCCAGTTCGCCAAGACAGCTCCGGCTGTTCCGGCTCTTCCCATGATGCCGTCGTTCGCGTTGGCTCGATAGAGTCAATCCCTCTTTCCTGACACGCCCGCCGTCGGGAATAAGAGGTCATCTGCGGGCTGGTCCTGACGCGAGCTTCACCGTATCGGGATAAGATTCAAGAAAAGCTAGTTCCAAAATGATCCTGTTGGACGGAGCATGAGGGATGAATTTACAGAGAAGACCAACTAAGCATGTAGAGGCCTATCTTATTGCGCTCAAGGACCCGGGTTCGATCCCCGGCACCTCCACCATTTTCTTTCCTATCAAAAAGAACGTCCTTCCCGTTATGGGAGGACGTTCTTTTTGTTTTACTAGGGAAAGAAAATGGTGTCCTTGTTATGCTCCGCATAACAAGGACTGCGTCCATTCCTCAAAATTCCGTCAGAAAGTAAACTTTCTTCCGGAATTTATCGTCATGTCCGCGTCGGTGTCTGGGAATACAGATCA
>CAZLRE010000280.1:0-2661 GCA_964561885.1 uncultured Planctomycetales bacterium
TGGACCGCGAACGCGCGATCGCGGATTTTGTTCCCCAAGAATACTGGCAGATCGCGGTCGATCTTAAGAAAGATGGCGTTGCCGATGTGCTGACCGCCCAGCTGGAGAAGATCAATAACGAGAAATTCGAACTGAACGATCAAAAAGAATCCCAAAAGGTGGTCGATGCGATACAAAAAGAAAAATTTGCGATAACCAACATTACCAAACGGGAAGTCAAACGTAACGCGCCCGCGCCTTTTATCACAAGCACGCTGCAGCAGGATGCGTTCAGCAAATTAGGTTTCAATACCAGCAAGACCATGCTCATTGCCCAGCAGCTGTACGAAGGTATTGAGTTGGGCGACGGCGAAGGGGTGGGTTTGATCACCTACATGCGCACGGATTCGGTCAATATCGCCAACGAGGCCATTGACAAGGTCCGCGGGTTTATTGCGGATGAGTACGGCAAGAAATATCTGCCTGCTGAACCGAACCGTTTTAAATCCAAGAAATCCGCGCAGCAGGCGCATGAAGCGATACGTCCATCGGATGTTATGCGCAAGCCCCAGGACATTAAGAAATATCTGGATGAAGACCAGTTCAAGCTTTATGAATTGATCTGGAAACGTTTTGTCAGCTGCCAGATGATGCCGGCTATTTATCAGAACACCAAGATCGAGATCACGGCCGGAATCTATAAATTCGGCTGTTCAGGTTCTGTTCTTTCCTTCGACGGATATTTGTCGCTGTACAAAGATGCCGAGGAAGAAAATCAGGGCAAGCTTGACCCTTCGTTCTACGCGGTCGGAGATCATCTTAAACTTTTGGAAGTGAAGCCCACCCAGCATTTTACCAAACCTCCGGCGAGATATTCTGAAGCGAGTCTGGTCAAAACCCTTGAAGAGGAAGGCATCGGACGTCCAAGCACCTATGCCTCGATCATCATGACCCTGGTTGCGCGCAATTATGTCCAGCGCGACCGCGGATATTTTAAGGCCACCGAACTGGGCATGCTCATTTGTGATCTGCTTGTTCAATACTTTTCCAAGGTCATGGACATCGGATTTACCGCTAAAATGGAAGGTAATCTCGATCTTATTGAAGAAGGCGAGCTTGAGTACGGCGCGCTTTTAAAAGAGTTTTACAAGCCGTTCAAAGAAGAGTTGGATTTCGCGATGCAGAATATCGAGAAAACTCAGCTTATGACCGACAAAAAGTGCCCGGAATGCCAGCGTCCGCTCGCGGTCAAATGGGGACGCAAAGGGCGTTTCTTAAGCTGTTCCGGTTTTCCCGAATGCCGTCATGCCGAAGCCTATGGTGTCGGCATCAAATGCCCGGAGCCGGATTGCGGCGGGGAATTGGTAGAGCGCCGCTCATCTCGCGGGGCAACATTCTACGGCTGCAGTCATTTTCCGAAATGCCGGCACATTACAAATAAGTTGCCGGAACCAGCGAAGACAGAGGAATAAGAGGATATTTATTTCCTCACGCAGATCATGAGCCATCCGATCCCAAAATTCCTGTCTTACCTTGAGATCGAGAAGAACTATTCCGATCACACGATCTTGAATTACAGAATAGGTCTTGAGGAATTCTTTGGTTTCTTGGATGGCATGTCATTTAAGAGCATTGATTATCCGGTCCTTCGCCGTTATGTGGCCCATATCCGTTCGAAAAATTTGAAGCCCCGTTCCGTGGCGCGCAAACTTTCCTGTCTGCGCAGTTTTTTTAAATATCTTCACCGTGAAGGTCTTGTTGATAAAAATCCGGCGAAGCTTTTGATGACCCCGAAACTGGACAAAAAGCTTCCTAACTTTTTGTCGGAAGAGGAGACGTTGACGTTGATCGAGTCGACTAAGCCTGACAAGGCCTCCGAGTTAAGGGACCGGGCCATTTTTGAAACGCTTTATTCGACCGGCATCCGCGTCAGCGAGCTGGTGGGTTTGAATGAACAATCGGTCGACACCATCGGGAATGTGATCCGTGTGATGGGAAAAGGTAAGAAAGAACGGATCGTGCCTATTGGTGAGAAGGCGGTCGAAGCGATCATGGCTTATACGCAAGCCTGTCCCAGAAAAGGCAGCGCGCTTTTTCTTAACAAGACCGGAACGCGTTTGACCACGCGCAGCATCCGAAACATCATCAATAAATACATCCAGCGGGTGGGCATGCATAAAAAGGTCTCTCCGCATGCGATCCGTCATTCGTTTGCGACGCACCTTTTAAACCGCGGAGCTGATCTGCGTTCTGTTCAGGAGCTGTTAGGCCATATGAATCTGTCCACGACCCAGATCTACACGCATTTGACGACCGAAAAACTTAAGAATGTTTACGATCAGGCGCATCCGAGGGCATGATGATCATACTTTATGAATTCCTCTTAGCCTTGTATATGATCCTGTATTTTCCGGTCCTGATCCTAAAAGGAAAGTTCCACGGCGGGTTTTTGCAAAGACTTGGTTTCTTTCCGGAGGCACTCATGGACAGGGTGCGGCATCCGCGCAACATTTGGGTCCATGCCGTGAGCGTGGGTGAGGTCATCGCCATATCAGGGTTGATGCGAGAACTGAAGATCGCGCATCCGGACCACCAGATCGTTCTGACCGTGTCGACCAAAACAGGCCATGAACTGGCCCTCAAAAGGGTCAAGGATTTTGCGGTGATCCTCTGGGCCCCGCT
>CAZLRE010000281.1:0-2647 GCA_964561885.1 uncultured Planctomycetales bacterium
CTTGTTGGGCTGCGCGTGAAAACGCTCGGTAAAACGCTCGAGCTGATCGCGCTTTTTCTCAATGACCTTGGACTGGCGCTCGAGGCCTTTTAAACGGATCTCTCGCTGTTCCTGGTATTCATGATAATTTCCTTTGATCTTGGCCATCTTGCCGTCTTCGAGGATGATCGTGTAATTGGTGACATCGTTCAAAAAGATCTTATCGTGCGAAATAATGACGAACGTCCCCTGGTACTTGGCCAGAAAGTCTTTGAGCCAAAGGGTGGCCTCCAAGTCCAGATAGTTGGTCGGCTCGTCGAGCAAAATAATATCGTACTGATAGGTCAGAAGTTTGGCCAGAAGTGTCCGCATCTGCCATCCGCCGCTTAATTGCGAGATGGGTTTATGGATATCTTCATCTTTAAATCCCAGACCGAAGAGGATCTTTTCCGCCTTGTGTTCAATGTCGTAGATCCCCATGCGTTCCAATTCTTCTAAAATATCCCCATAACGCACAGAATCCGCTTTATTGGCGTCTTCCAGGCTTTGTTTCTCATCGATGAGTTCACGCATGTGCGCGTCGCCTGAGGTCATCTCCTGCATGACGGTATGCTTGGAATCAAAATGCGATTCCTGGGCAAGATACCCCACCTTTAAATTCTTCTGGATATTGACCTCGCCGGAGGTCGGCTCCATAGTTCCCCGGATGATGGAAAAAAGCGTCGATTTCCCGGCGCCGTTGGGGCCG
This sequence comes from uncultured Planctomycetales bacterium, assembly GCA_964561885.1. Classification (GTDB taxonomy): domain Bacteria; phylum Omnitrophota; class Gorgyraeia; order Zapsychrales; family Fredricksoniimonadaceae; genus JAGNTT01. The sequence goes on from CAZLRE010000281.1 coordinate 728, forward strand.
GTCAATCCGATCTTCTCATTAGGAAAAATGCTTAAGGTGACTTTATCCAAAAGCATGCGCGCGTCGAAATTCTTGGAAACATTATTAAGCGTGATCATTGTTTTCTATCAAAGCCAGCAGTAACCTCGTAGGTTACTTTCAGCTTTATCTTTCGAATCGGGGTTTGCGTTTTTTATCAAATGGTTTTGCCGAATAAGATGCCTTGATGACCCTGCGGCCTGAGGGATTTCTTTTAGGCTCCCTGCTTGCTGTCTTTTTTGCTTGAGTCCTGACTTCGCTCTTGATGACAGGTTTCTTTAAAAGCGCTATTTCCGACGGATTTAACGCCCGCCATTTGCCCAAAGCCAAATTTCCAAGCTCCAGCGGACCCTGGGCCAGACGCTTAAGATAACTTACCGAACAACCCACGGCCTTCATCATTAAACGCACCTGGCGTTTTCGTCCTTCGTGGATGATAAATAAGAATTCTGTTTGCCCATCGGTCTCCCTGACATCGAGGATCTGGGCTGGCGCTGTCTTGCGTCCTTCGATCACAACCCCGTCCTGGAGCCTGTGTCTCTTTTCTTGGACCAACTGGCCGCCGATGCGCACCAGATATTTTTTATCAACCGTGAACTGAGGATGGGTCAGACGGAATGTCAAATCTCCGTCGTTGGTCAAAAGCAGGAGGCCTTCGGTGTCTTTATCGAGCCGTCCCACCGGGACCAGATGCTTCAGGCTATCCGGAAGAAGATCCATGACCGTGCGTTCGGCGTGCGCATCCTCTTTGGTCGTGATAAATCCGGCCGGCTTATGAAGCATGATATATTCCAAACCCTTGGCCTCGACCTTTCGGCCATCGACCGTGACTTGGTCTTTGCGGGGGTCGACCTGGGTCGACGGCTCCTTGACCAGAACGCCATTTAACGTCACACGCCCCGCCTGAATGACGCGCATCGCTTCCCGCCTGGAGCATACACCGTTATGTGAGAGAAAAACCTGTAAACGCATAGCATTCAAGCCAAAAGTAACCTACGAGGTTACTTTTCGGCATGTGACTTAAGATTGCTTCACCCCTGCGGGGTTCGCAATGATGTTAATTATTTATCCTCCTGCCGCTGGCGGAGGGCTTCATACGCGATGATGGCGGCTGTCGTCGACACATTCAGCGAATTGACCTGACCGGACATGGGGATCGAAACCTTAACATCCGCGTTCTTGGACCAGAACGCAGATAACCCTTCCTGTTCGCTGCCTAAAACAACAGCGGTTGCTTTCGTGAAATCATTCTTCACATATGAGCCGGGAGCATCCGGGAAAGTCCCCAGGACATTGATCTTGTTCGCTTTTAAAAAATCCAGCGCCTGCTGATTATCGCAGGAGACGACCGGGACCGTGAATACAGCGCCCAAACTGGCCCGAATGACGTTGGGATTATACACGTCCGTGCGTCCTTCACAAACAATTAATCCGTCCGCGCCGGCGGCATCGCAGGTCCTTAAGATGGCGCCCAAGTTGCCCGGTTTTTCAACGCCTTCCACTAAAACCAGCAAAGACGGTGACCGCAGTTTCAGGTCATTGAGTCTCAACCGTGGCTGATGGGCGACCGCGACCATCCCCTCCAAACGTTCGCCGAAGGCGATCTTCTCAAAGACCGGCCGTGAGGCCGCGAGGATATTCACATCCATTTTCGCGAACCGCGCCAGAAACCACGAGGCAGACTTACGCTCGATCAATTCTTCGCAAATGTATAACGTCTGAAATTTAACACCGGCTTCGAGGGCAGCCTGGATCTCCTTGTTGCCGTCGATGACCGTAAGCTTACCTGCCTCTCTCGCCTTGCGGTCGCGCAACGCCAGCACCTCGCGGATGCCTTCATTCTTCATGCTGGTGATCTTCTCAAAGGCCACGGGTCAATTCCTTAAAGATATGCTGGTTGAG
>CAZLRE010000282.1:0-2639 GCA_964561885.1 uncultured Planctomycetales bacterium
AGGATGCCGAAATCTTCCGCCTCGCGGGCGATGGATGCGCGGTCATCCTGCGCATTGGCATTGATCATTAAAAAAACAACGCCCTGACCAGAATACTTCTGATAAAGCGCGTTTAGATCGCTGATCGACTGACGAATGATTGGACATCCGTTGCCGTGGGCGATCAAAACAACGGCCTTGCGGTCGGAATAATAGGACAACTGGTGAGAATTCCCCAGGTGGTCAATTAACTTAAAATCATCAGCGAATTTTTGCTCAGAGAATTCTCTCTGCGGAGCGGCTGTGTGCGCGCACGAAAGATTAAGAACGATACCCAGGACCAGCGCCGCACAACAAACCAAATGCCGCGAATGAATGAATGGACAATATGTCTTTAAAGAAGTTCTCATCATTTGCCGAGCGTCATTTCGACAATTTTTGTTTTGGTTTCGCCGTGCTGGTTGATCCAGCGGACCGTGAACATGACATTGGGCGGCTCCTCAGAGGCGACTTCCGTCATGATGGATTCGCCCGGCAGCGGGATCATGCCTACGGCAGCGATCGAAGGCGCGTTGGGATAATTCCAGTTCCCGTCGCGGATATCCTCGATCAAAGCAGATGATGTGGATTCTTGTATACTGGAGAGAATGAATTGAGCATGCGCCTGGGCCACGTCTTCCTGACGGATGGCATCCTGAAGGACCTGCGTTTTCATGATCACGGTGATAACCCAGGAAAGCGCAAGCACCAGCATCAGAATTCCCAGTAAGGCTTCGAGAGTAAAAAATGCCCGTTTGTTATTTCTGATGCCTTTAAATTGCCCGAAAATGGTCATGGATGGTAGTTTAACACATTTTTCTAATTTGAGCTCAGTTTCTCTACAGTCATAAATGACTATATGCCATATAGTTGAATAAGCTTTAAAAAAGGTGGCCTGGCTTGATTTATGACCGCTGTGATGACATACTTACTTCTAGGATGACGATACTAGCAAACCTATCGTAAGGTAGGGACGCAAAGCTATAGGGCCCAACAGCCATAAGGTATGTGGGTAGCCTGGCCGCCGAAACACTCCCGACAAAGAAATCCTAGATTCTCTGATTTCTTTGTCCGATGACACATCTCTATTTTGAGCATTATTGAGGTCTGTCATTTCGGTTGGCAAAAATAATACTGAAGCCTGCGTCCCGTTTGTGGAAGCAGGCTTTTTGATTTGATGCAAGGAAAGAACGATGACACTTAGACTGGCCTACAAAAAGATTTTGAATAAAACCCGGGGGGCTCTATCCGTCGTTTCCCCGCCAGTGGAAATGACACCGCCCCCAAAATATTCACTGTTATTGACCTTTCCTTTTCCAATGACAAATCTCCAGAGATCATCGTTGAGGAAATCCGGAGATTTGTCATTTCGATTTGGAAGAGGAAGGTCAATAAAAAAGCGTCTGACCCCACACAGACGCCTCAACCATCCCCGGTTCTCACTGTTGCGCCGGGCCAAACGCCTGTTCGGGGCCTCCGGTCGGTACGCGGCCCCCGATGCGCGCCGGCGGCACGGTGAGAACCATGCCCAAAACCTTCTGCGGACCCGTTGCCGACGGTTCCATCCGATCCCGGGTGTCTTGTACTTATTCTAAACTACGGGATTCGTCAATCTAGGACTGGCCTGTCTGCGGAAGGACCTTTTAAATACTCGATAAGGACGCCTTAACAGCAGGATCATCATGCTTAGACATTTTGATGTTAAACTCGATGAGCTTATTTTTGATGATCTGCCGCACTTGTTCTACCGCGGCTTTCCTGCGGTCCATATTTTCTTTAAGGACCTCCCCAAGATCATCCACCGTCAATAAACGCACGCCCTTGAGAAGACTGATCTGAGGATCAATGGTGCGCGGAGTGGAAATATCAACACAAACCATCTGCTTATGATCTCTGGCCTGCATAACCTTCTGCATGAGATCATGGCCTAACAAATAATGCGGTGCGCTGACCGAACTGATGCACAGGTCAACTTGGCCAAGAATATCTTTGAGATCCATCAACAAAGCCGCCTCACCACCCAACTGATGGGCCAGGGCCTCGGCTTTGTCCTTTGTCCTGTTGATAACGTACAATTTCTTGATCTCTTTATTTCTCAGCTGGCCGGCTGTCAACGCGCTCATCTTTCCTGCGCCGATGATCAAGACCGACTTGCCTTTTAGCGTTGAGAGTTCTTTTTGCGCGGCATTCACGGCCGCCCAGCTCACCGACCCGCCGCCGCAACTGATATCTGTCTCACGCTGCGCCTTTTTTCCGGCCCTGACGGCCACATCCGACAAAATATTGAATTGTCTATGGAACATCCCTTGCGAGCGGGACAGAACAATAGCTTCTTTAATCTGCCCAAGAATCTGCTTTTCGCCCAAAACAACCGAATCAAGGCCGGTAATGACACGCAGCAAATGATTCAAACAATCTTCCCCGGTATAACAATAGAACGATCGCCGGAGCGCAGAACTGTCCGCGACCTTCTTAATATTCATCAAAAGTTTGATTATGCTGTCCTTACCGATATCCTCAGCAACGGCGCTCACATAGATCTCGGTCCGGTTGCATGTCGATAGGACCAAGGCCTCTTGAAACAACGGATCGCCGCGCAGCACACCCAGAAGCAGTTCCCG
>CAZLRE010000283.1:0-591 GCA_964561885.1 uncultured Planctomycetales bacterium
ATTGCCATCCACAAAGGGATGGATCGTCAGAAACTCGTGATGAAAAATGGCGCTGCGGACCACCGGATGCAGGGAGCCGTCCTTCGCCCAGGCAAAAAGGGCTTTCATGCGGCCGGCCACCTTTAAAGGGGCAGGCGGGGTAAAAATGACTTTGTTACGGGCATCCACGATATAATTCTGGATATGACGATACCGCCCCGAACGTTCTTTAGGCAAAAGCCCCTTGATCATGCGCGCATGCAAAGCCAAAAGCCCCCCTTCGGTCACAGGCCTGGTTTTAAACTTTAAGACCTGCCTCATGGCCGCAACGCAATTGGCGACCTCGGTCTTCTCTTTCTCTTCAGCCAGAAGACCCTTGCCGTCAACGACGGCCCTCACCTGGGCCAACGACAAGAGATTGCCTTCGATCCATGTCGATGAGTGTACGCTCCGGGCAAAAGCGTCCTTTTCCAATGGAGCCTTAACCGACACCTTAAGCCTTGAGCTTCTGACCAGCGCGCCAATAACAGCGACCCGCTCAAAAAGCTTTAAAAGATGCGGCGTTATCCGATAGCGGGGCTTGAACATGCCACAAGTTTACCATATCGTATA
>CAZLRE010000283.1:601-2638 GCA_964561885.1 uncultured Planctomycetales bacterium
ATAGGAATTGTATAGGGTATTGTCTAGGCGGTTTTGTGGCACCTCTACTCTCTGCGGGAATGGTAAAGTTCTTGCCATTTGTGCTTTGTCATTTACTTATTAAACCTCGCTGGGGCCTGTCCCGTTCTCACCTCCCTCAACAATAAATCCGATAGGCCGCTTCTTTTTCTCCGGCGGCGGGGCCATAAGCTTGCGGATGGCTTCGAATATAACGCGAATGTGCTCATCATGAACACCCAACATTCGTTCCAATTCTTTTAATCGTATCATGATCTCTTTTTGGTCCATGAGATAAGCACGCATCTGGATGAAAACCCTGATGATCCAGATACTGGCGGCAATGGCTTTCGGAGAATTAAGAACATTCGCCACCATCAATACGCCGTGTTCGGTGAAGGCCCTGGGCAAAACAGGCGAAAATTTAAGCGCTTTGAGGTGGTCACAATGTGTGACCACCTCCTCTTTTTCCTGCTTGGTCAATCGAAACATAAAATCCGATGGAAAGCGATTTTGATTGCGTCTGACCGCTTGATTCAAAGCTTTCGTTGACACCCCGAACAATGCGGCAATGTCCCGGTCGATCATGACCTTGTGGTTACGGATTAAAAATATCTTGTTCTCGAGCGGTTCAATGGAAGTGACGACAGAAGTTGGCATAATTCCCCCTTATGTTTTGGCCGGAATTCGATAATTGAATTTTGCTTCGGGGGAAAAGCGCGGATGCGTTGTTGATTGGAATACTACCACACAGATGGGTGGACATCAAGAATTTGTTGCGAAAACCGCGCCAAGGGGGCGGGCATGGGGTTGATCAGTCTTGATTTTTGACTTGCTCCTGGGGGTTTTGCCATTTGTGATTTGTCATTTGGAAAACGGGTTACGATGTGCGGCCCTGATAAATTCCTTAGCCTTTTTTAAACGAGAAATTCTGGATCGTCTTTAAAAACACCGGCTTAAAATTTTCCCACTCTTCTTTGGGAGATTCAAGAACGAGCCCCACCAGATCCTTATCTTTCTTGATATAAACAAAGCACATATGATTTCGATTCGATCGGGCAATAAAGGCCACGGCGGTGTATCCGTCCACTTGATCGAGATCCATATCCTCAATCGTCATGCCCTTGGCTTGAGAATCGGCCATAAGCGCCTGCTTAAATTCATTCCAGTTACCGACGTTTGACGCAAGACCTTTAGAGATCATAACCGAAATCCCGGCGCGGTATTGGTCGGTTTGTGATTTGATCTGTTCCCGGGAAAAGAAATACGCCTCCATCCCCTGCGCTTGTTCTTTGCGTGAAAACCATTCCGTCGGATACTCGATATGAAACGGCAGATCTTCCCTGGGTATTGCATCTGTCACAACCAACTGAGCTTCGGAAGGAATGGTCAGCAAAGAAGAAAATGAAAAGACACTGATAAAAATGACCGCCCAATATAAGCTGAATTGTTTTCTCATTTCAAACCCTTTCGTTTAGCTATTATTCCTTCATCCGCTTTGCATGTCCTTGCTCTAAAAGCAAGTTGTTCACAAACACCTCACCGGATTCTCCCTGAGCAAAGATGTCGGCTAAGTAGCGGTCGTATTTGTCCGAGCGGGAGGTATAAACCACGATCGTGTCGGCTTCTTTTAATAAGGATTGCACAAAGCTCTTGGCTGCCTCGCCCGCCTTCGTCGTCATCTCCGGCGCGTCAATGCCCCGCAGGCGCAACGTCTCGCGATGCTCAAGGTCAAACCCCAGATCCACTCGCACCTTAAGCGTATCCCCGTCGATCAACCGTTCAACCACGGCCTGATACGTGAACAAGTCTTTCGCTGTGCGGTCGCTCGCCTTAAAGGTGTACGTTTCCTGCGCGTCGTCCCACAGGCTTTCGATGATCTGGTTGGAGGCAAAGCGGCTCTGGGTGCGGGCCGAAAGACGTTTAAAAATGCCGAAGCCCAGATCCAGAAGAAGCGAGTCATCTTTGCCGATCCCCAACTGCGGACGTTTGATCAGCCGGTACGTGTAGGGCGTGCCGCGTTTGGGAGTTAAGAGTTCC
>CAZLRE010000284.1:0-2629 GCA_964561885.1 uncultured Planctomycetales bacterium
TTTCTTTTCTTCTGCTTACTTGTAAACGCATGCTGAACATAAAACGAATTCTTGCCGTCACAATAGAACAATTCATTGAGGACCGGAAAATACACCACCCCCATCCAGGGTTTTAGATCCTTTAAAAGTCCGATCGAGATACCGAACGTCGGAATGCCGTTGGCATAAAGCCGTGTGCCGTCGATGGGATCGACCGACCAGATGTAGCGCGCAGATTCCAGACGCTTTTGGTCGAGATATTCAACCGCCCTCGGGTCTTCCTCATCAATGAGAATATGGTCTGGATCAGACAGGATCGGCGCCAACATTTGATGCGCCAAACGCGAAACCGCGCGGTCGGTTTTGGTCACGACCGTTTTGTCGGATTTAAGCCCCGGATTGCTTTTATTGATATTCTTGAGCGCGATCGCCCCGCCCTGGCGGACGAAGGAAAGCATTATATTAAGAAAGTCATCTTGGATAGCCATCATTTTAATGTACACAAGCGCACAAGCGCACAAGAACACAAGAGCACATGAAGAGCACAGGCAAAACCGCTTATGTTTCCACTTGTGCTCCTCCTGTGCACATGTGACTTGTGCTCATGTGCTCCCTAGCTAAAACGCCGCTACTTCGGCGCGTAGATAAGCGTAATACTGCTGGTAAACCCGTGCACAAAATTGACCCCGCCCACCGGGCCGATCTCACCGGCGCAGAAGAACCCGGCCGCCGGCACAGGCCCGATATGACGCTGGATCATTTTGATGTCATGGTCTTTTTCCCGGAAAAGCCCCTCTCCCCGCCCGTTGCAGGAAAAGACAAAGGCGCCTTTTAAATGACGCGTGTTTAAATCCTCTTTATGATTCAGCAAAAGTTCGGTCAGATCTTCCTGGGCGGTCTGGGCATCGCGCAGATGCAGCTGAACGGTCTGTCCCACATGAACATATTCAGCCACCGCTCCTGCCCCGGTCTCGGGATCAATGCCCATGACACCGCGGATCAAAAAATCGCCGCGCTTGAATTGATGTTTATATTCATTCATGGCGATCCCGACAAAGATGGCTTCCTGGGCAAGCCCGCGGTCGCGGGGTGTCGCGGCCTCCAGAACTTCCTTGATAACATCATAGAACGGCCGTCCGGCGAGTTCATGGATGACATTCTCCTGGGCCTTGGTGATGATAAACGTCTCCCCGACGGGCCGGCAGCCCTGGGAGACCACGGTCTCGACCGCGATATTCCCTGTCAGGACAACACCGGTCAACCCCTCGTCGTACATCTTGTTATTGATGATAAGCACGTTCTCGCGCTCCTGCGAGCCGGCGCTCGCAAGCCCGCCAACCACGCTGCATTTCGGATAAGCGCCGTTCATCCGCTCCAGAAATTGATTGGGATTCATCAAGAACGGATCGGTCAATACAAGGAAGGCCGGTTTTTCATGAGGATAAACTTCAAAGAATTCATAAATGTCCTCGGGATTCTGGAAGGCATCAAGCTGATTTTGATCGATATAAAACGGCTTGACCGCGACATCCGGCAGGCGCGCCAGCATCAAAGAGGCTGACGGTATACCCTCAAGTTCATGCTGGTTGCCGATAACTCCCGCTGTTGTGCAGCAGAGAAAGTTGCGGATCGCAACCCGGCTTTCGATCTGTTGGTAAAGCGTTTTAGCATCATACGGCCCGGACGGCACAACGAATAAAACAGCGAGATCAAAATCTCCGCTGACGCCGGCCAAAAGCTGGTCGACAATCTTATGTTTCTCGGTCGTGTCCGCCAAACGGCTGATAAATTCCATCTTATGCCTCCAAAGTTGGCTCATTATAAGTCTTTTATGGGAAAATTCAATGAGGGAAAATTTACGATTGAACCAAAGAGCACACGAGCACAAGAACACAGGCGCACAAGAAAAGCACAAGCAACACCACTTGCGTTCTTCCTGTGCTCTTGTGACTTGTGTTCTTGTGATCTTGTGATCTTGACTACGGAACAAGCGCCTTTTTCGCGCGTTCACGGCCGTACGGTGTCAGGATCAGGCGATCCCCGTCTTTCTGGATAAGACCGTCGGCCAGGGACTGGGCAATGACTTCGGTGGTGTAATCATCGTCCCAGAGCATGTGGTCTTTCATGTGGCTGATGATGTTCTCGGTGTAGTCGGCGCGAGTCACTTCGCTTTGAAAAAGATGGACGGCCAGGGTCTCCATGCCCAGCGTCCATTTATTCCAGCGCTTGAAGAAAAACCGGGCCAGAAGACCGCGCTCAGGCGCAAACACAAGAACGAATAGAAAAATGATCCCGCTCATCGCCGCCATGGAACCGGAAATGCTCGTGTCCAGCCAATGGGCCAGAGCATAACCTCCGATGGCTGAGCCTAAGCCGATGACCCCGCTGATCAGGATCATGTGCGACAAACGGTCGGTCAACAAATACGCCGCGGCCGGCGGAGTGATCATCAAAGCCACGACCAGAATAGAGCCGACCGTTTGAAAAGCCCCGACGCAGGTGATCGAAACCAAGATCATCAAAGCATAATGAAGGATATTGGGATTAAAACCCAGTGAAGCGGCCAGACCCGGATCAAAAGTTGATATCTTCAGCTCCTTGTAAAACACGGAAATAAAAACCATGTTCAAGAGAAATATCCCGCCCATCA
>CAZLRE010000285.1:0-2608 GCA_964561885.1 uncultured Planctomycetales bacterium
CGCATCAAGACGTTGGGCATCACGTCCCGTGAAGGAAAGAGCATCAAGATTAGCGGCAAGGATTTTCGCAATATCGTCGGGCCCAATGACATTCGCAGCAACAGTTATGATGTGGTCATGCGCGGTTATTATGTGGATTTTTACGGCCGCGGATGGGGACATGGCGTGGGCTTTTGCCAGTGGGGCGCCTATGGAATGGCCCAGCTGCAGTTCGATTACCGCGCGATCCTCAGGCATTATTATCCGGGCGCCCGCCTGACCGACTTAGAGGATCTGGATCCCTCTAACTAGTGATCCCCGCCATGAACCTTCACGACTTTGATTATCAGCTGCCCGAACAACTCATTGCTCAGCATCCGGTCGCCAGACGGGATGATGCCCGTTTGATGGTCATTGACCGTGCGAGCTCTCAGATCAAGCACGATATCTTCCGAAACATCGCAAAATATTTGCCTCCCAAAAGCACGATCGTTGTCAATAACAGCAAGGTCATTCCGGCGCGGTTGCTGGGTAAAAGACAGAAAAGCGGCGGTCAAGTGGAGGTTTTTCTTTTAAAGAGGTTAGACAGTCATCGCTATGAGGCGCTTTTAAAACCTCTTAAAAAGATTAAGGTTGAAGAGCCTTTGGAATTCTCTGAAGGTGTCCTTGGTTTTCTGGAAGATAAGGACAAACGTGTGGTCCGTTTTGAAGCCGCGGATATCGAGCGTCGATTATCACGCATCGGCCACATCCCGCTTCCTCCGTATATTGACCGGGAAGATACCGCTGAGGACCGCAAGGAATACCAGACGGTTTACGCCCGTCATGCCGGATCGGTGGCATCTCCGACGGCAGGATTGCATTTCAGCCGCGCGCTTTTGGCGCGGCTCAAAAAGGGCGGGCACTCGGTTGCGGCTCTGACCCTTCATATCAATTATGGGACTTTTAAACCAGTGGAATGTGAGGACATCCGGCAGCATCCCATGCATTGGGAAGAATATCAGATCTCGCCTGCGGTGTTTGGCCGTATCAACCGGGCCAAAGAGCAGGGAAGAAAGATCGTTGCGGTGGGCACCACCAGCTGCCGTGTTCTTGAGACTGTGGCCAAGGGCGGAAAGCTTGCCGGCAGCACAAATATGTTCATTTATCCCGGGTTTTCCTTTAGAATGGTCGACGTTTTGATCACCAATTTTCATCTTCCGAAAAGCACATTGTTGATGCTTGTGTCTGCATTCGGAGGGATGGGCTTGGTTAAAAAAGCGTATCAAGAAGCTATTCGCGAGAAGTATCGATTTTATAGTTATGGCGACGCGATGGTGATCATTTAATATCGCAGGGGCGGGTTTAAAAACCGCCCTTACAGGATTGGTTTAAGCATGTTTTTTAAATTGTTAAAGAAAGATTCCACAGCCAAAGCGCGTCTTGGTGTCATCTCAACTCCGCATGGCGAGATCGAATCGCCGTTTTTTATGCCGGTCGGAACGCGCGCAACCGTTCGCACGCTGTCGAGTGAAGACCTTCATGAGATCGGCGCATCCATCGAGTTATCCAACGCCTATCATTTGTATATCCGTCCAGGATTGGATGTGATAGAGAACGCTGGCGGACTGCATAAATTCATGAATTGGAACAAGCCCATTTTGACCGATAGTGGCGGATATCAGGTGTTCAGCCTGACAAAACTGCGCAAGATCACCGATGAGGGTGTCCGGTTCCAATCCCATTTCGACGGCAAACAGCATTTTATTACCCCGGAAGATGTGATGAATATCCAGAAAGTTTTGGGATCGGACATGGTCATGCCTTTGGATGAATGCGCGCCGTATCCCTGCGAACGTAAACCTGCCGAGATCGCGTTGGAACGGACAACCGCCTGGGCCCTGCGTTCCAAAGAACATTTTCATAAAACCGGTATGCATGATCGCGGACAAAGATTATTCGGTATTATTCAGGGCGCAACCTATCAGGACCTGCGCGAACGTTCGACAAAAGAGCTGTTGGACATCGGGTTCGACGGTTATGCCATCGGCGGTGTTTCAGTCGGCGAGCCGGTCAAGGACATGTTCGAAACGCTCGACTGGGTCATGCCCTTGATGCCCGAGAATGCGCCACGGTATTTTATGGGCATCGGCATGCCGGATCAGATCGTCAAAGCGGTGGGCATGGGCATCGATATGTTCGACACGGTCCTTCCGACGCGATACGGCCGTTACGGAACCGCGTTCACATCCAAAGGCCGGGTCAATATCCACAACGGAGAGTTCATCAATGATCTGTCACCGGTTGACAGCGCCTGCGACTGCATCACCTGCCGCAATTACACGCGCAGTTACATCCGTCATTTATTTAACGTGGATGAGATCCTGGGGCTTCGGCTTCTGGCCTACCACAATGTTTATTTTTATGTCACACTTATGAGGCGTATCCGTGAGGCCATCGCCCAGGATACATATGCTGATTTTCAAAAGGAATTTTTAAGCACGTACCAGTCAGATCTAGTCACGGGGAATTGATATGCTGCGTTTTGACATCATCACCATTTTTCCGAAAGTGGTTTCCGCGGTCCTGAATGAATCCATCATCAAACGCGCCCAGGAAAAGAAAAAGGTGATCATTAAAGTCCATGATC
>CAZLRE010000286.1:0-2599 GCA_964561885.1 uncultured Planctomycetales bacterium
CCCAAAGATATGCAGAATTCTCAACCAAAATATGTTCGGATATCTCCGGCACCGCCTCCAGCAACGAAAGTCTGGAGTCTTTATTCGGCGACTTGACTATAGAACAGACCGCTTGGCTGATCTTGGCCTGATCATTGCTTGAATAATTACTGAATTGATCCGCAAAACATGCCGCAGATCCCGTTCTTCCTGCGTTGCTTTGTTCACAAACGTTGCTGGCGCAACGCCAGGCCTTGATTTGCTGGGCAAAATACAAACACGACGCCTCCCCCATACAAATTGAAAGCTCGCCATTGGCCGCATCGAATAATTTGATATTAAGCTGTTCAACAAGGATCGGTATCGGGATCAAAACTTGGGCAGCATCTGTGCCGGTTTGAGGGTCAGGCAAAGCCTGGTCCTGATTGACGCGTAATCGATTGTCTTGGGCGAAAACAAAAGCGGGAAGGGACAAGATAAGGATAAAAGCAAGAAAACTTACCAATAGACGAATGTTCATGTTCTATCCCATCTGACTAGAAGGAGTTCGTTAATAAGAACTGTGTGTCGTAATATTGGTGTGGACGGCACAATTTCCGGAAGCAACAACGGTATTGGTATGCTGACTGTGCGCTGTATCGCTTAAAACACTCGACATGCCCAAAGCAGCAACGGTGGACAATCCAACTTTTAAAATGGTCTCCTTGCTCACAAAACCATCTTCATCTTTGATCAACTCTCCGAGAGATTTCTTCAAAGAAACTGTCTTGTTGACTTTCTTAACGGTCTTATTATTTTTCTGCTTTTTCATCAGCAACTCCTTGTATCCAACGTTGAAAAACTTCTGAATGTTTACGCTCCCCTAGAAGATAAGAAAACACTGTATGAAATTGATGCTTCACGATCATTTCGTTCCTGGAATCGCCTTTCAAAACGATATTATTCTCCTGGGCGTAATTAATAACCGGATCTACGCCCAACCAGGGGCTGTAAACAGAACGGTAATTCCATAGGTCGGAATAACCGGCGCTCAAAAGAAAAAGCAAATTCTCTTTGTTAAGCATATCATCATAATTCTCTTTATTGATATCCCCAAGACGAAAAATATCATCGCCCAACATCCTCGCCTCATCCGTCGGATAACACCCGCCATCTGTACCGTAAGTCATGACATTACGGCCGAAGCCGCAAGGGTTCATCATGTTGACAAAACCAGGGTCCTTTTTAAGTAAGACCTTGGTCAGAATCATGCGGGCCATTTTCTCACTGATATATGTGCCGGACGTGTTCAGTTTCATGATATAGGCCATGGCCCTGTCATAAAAATCATTGAACTCTTGGGCCGTATATCCGATCGTATCCCAGCAACCGCACGCATAACCGATCCGATTGACCTGCCTGAGGGGTATCTCCCCCTGTCCCAGACGAAGATATTCATCAATGATCCGCTCAGGATGTGCCAAAGAATGCCTGGTGATCGTTGGCATCAAATGGACAGGCCGACCGAACTTGGTTTTGTAACGTTCGATCTTTTCCACCACCTGGGCATAAGATCCCCTGCCGGCGACATTAACACGGTTTTTATCATGGATGTCTTCCGGGCCATCCAGTGAAGAACAAACCGAGACATCATGATCGGCGAAAAACTTCATTTTCTCATCATCCAAAAGCATCATATTAGTTACGATGACAATATGGAGATCTTTTCCGAGCGTGTTGATCTTCCGCGCGTTCTCGGTCAGGTACTGAACGACCGGCCAGTTAAGCAGCGCTTCCCCTCCCTGAAATTCAAGGGTGACATTGTTATTTCTGACGTCGAATAAATACTGCAGCACACGGCTTGCGGTCTCAATGGTCATGTCATCGGAAGATGCCCCGCCTTCGGAGTGACAGTAGTTGCAACGCAAATTGCATTTTTTGGTAAGAACCGCGATATGGAGGGACGTGTCGGTGAACAGATTGGCATTTAATTGGCGGTAATCGCCCATGACCCGATTGATATTATCTTCATCAACGATCAAGCCGCGTTCAAGTAATCGGCCGAATAAAGGGCCGCCCTGCAAGACCTTAAGACTATTGAGCTGGCGGAATTCTTCCGTTGAGAGCGCATCCCAACAACCCATCTGGTTGGAAACAAGATACTTGCCGTTTATTTTCTCTGCGTTAAAGGGCAATAGGGAAGCATTTTTGGTCGAAGTCATAAATGTTTTGAGTGCTATTTCTTGGACTTAGCTGTTGGTTTTGCTTTTGCGGCGCCCTGTTTTTCTTCCGCTTCAAGTTCTTTAATTAAATTCTCGATCTCTTTCTCTTCAGCCTCTTTCACGATCGACGGTGAGGCAGAAAAAAGAGCTCTCTGCAATAAAATCTTCATGTTCTCAGCATTCTGTTTCAAACTGCTGAAATAATGGGCATAATTAAGCAGTTCATCAGTAAATTCCAGAGCCAGCTTTTCCAGATCCTGCGACTCTTTTTTTGGTTTTAACCAAACAGAGGCTGAATCTTTCTTTTCTTGTTCAATACGCACATGCGCTCTGTCCATAAAAGCATATCCTGCCGACTGGATGGACTGCAGGGAGTAGACTTTCGTATCAACGGTCACGTTGACCCAACCGTCTTTTTT
>CAZLRE010000287.1:0-440 GCA_964561885.1 uncultured Planctomycetales bacterium
GTGTTTCGCAAGGCCGACGAAGGAGGGGTGCTTCTAGTAGTACCGACCAGCAGGATAGTTCATCTAATCCGAAGACGGCCTATGTTCAGCAAATGAATTCAGGTAATTCCAAAAAAGCCCTTGTCCAGGAAATGAACACGGCCTACCGGGAACTTCTTGATGAGATCAAAGCGGATTACGTGCCGAAAATTCAGACGACTCGTTCCACTCAGGATCGCCAAGCCCTGCAGGCGGAACTGCAAAGGATCATGCAGAAATATTCACAAAAATTCCAGCGTGAGATCATGATGATCCAGCAAAGCCGATAGGCATAGGCTCCGACACTCCCTGGGAGTGCTGAGGTTTTGCCATTCTCGCCCGCGGGCGAGAAAAGGGAATGGCGGGACAGTTCTGGTGGAAGCGGTTGGAGTGATAAGGGTAAATTAGCAACGGACCAGAGG
>CAZLRE010000287.1:450-2578 GCA_964561885.1 uncultured Planctomycetales bacterium
CAGAGGTTATTAATCAGCAACATATGCCTGATTCCAACAATGGCCTCACAGGGAAATCAGGGAAAGGGCCGTGCGTGACTCGTTTAAAGTTTTTAAGAATAACTGGTGTCGTCTGTGGTCTTTTTCTGGTGTTGTGCGCGGTGCAACTGCACGCCCAGGACATCGATACGAAGGTCTTCGACGGCTACATCGCCGCGTTTGTCCTTCACAACCGTTCGACCGGCGAGAACATCGAGATCGCCCCGCAATTATCCGACCGCCGTCTGCCGCCGTGCTCCACATTTAAGATCTATAATACGCTCATCGGGCTGGAACTCGGCCTCATCAAAAACCCGGACGCTGGGTGGTACGCCTGGGACGGGGTCGTGCGTTCGATCGAAGGCTGGAACAAAGACTTGACCCTGCGCGAGGCGTTTAAGGTCTCGGCTGTGCCGGCCTATCAGGTCCTGGCGCGGCAGATCGGTGAGGAGCGCATGAAGAAATACATCGACGCGCTCGGTTACGGGACCAAAGACATTTCATCCGGCATCGATATCTTCTGGCTCGAGCGACCGGGCAAGAATTCCATCAAGATCAGCGCCAGGGAACAGGTGGCGTTGTTAAACCGTCTGTTGGACGGACAACTTCCGTTCGCGAAGGAAAACGTGGCGGTCCTCAAAGATGTGATGACCGCGGTCAAAACCGACAAAGGCACGCTTTACGGCAAGACCGGTACCGCTATGGACGATCAAAACAAGGCAACGCTCGGGTGGTATGTCGGGTTTTTGGAATCCAAAGGGGCTGTGTATGTTTTTGCCTGCAACATCACCGGGGGTAACGAACCTTCCGGCAAGATCGCGCGCGGCATTGTCGAGCAGGTTTTTACGTCGCTTGGCTTGTTATAACCGAAAGGTGCCTGGCGCCTGAGTAATCCCTGAGGTATACATGGCTAAAATTGATGATATTTTTAATAATATTGATCCTGTGATCGTGCGGTGGATGAATCGTTATGGTCATCTGCTGATGCGCGTTTCGCTGGGGGTGATCTTTGTGTGGTTCGGATTACTCAAGGTTTTCGGGCAGAGTCCGGTCAATGATCTGGTGGCCCGGACGGTGTATTTGTTTGATCCGGATATTTTCATTCCTGTCCTGGGATGGTGGGAATTTCTCATCGGCGTGTGTTTCCTGTTCCACCGGCTCATCCGTGCGGCGATTTTCTTGTTGTTCCTGCAGATCGGCGGTACGTTCTTACCATTGGTGATCTTACCGGAGGTGTGTTTTCAGGGGTCCAATCCGCTAGTGCTGACGATAGAAGGGCAGTATATCGTTAAGAATCTACTGATCATCAGTGCCGCCATTATGATCGGCGGAACAGCGCGTTCGCCGCAGTAATTGTGATCGGGGGAAACACGACGAATTAATTAAGGTTCAGTCGTGTGGCTCCGGAAGTCTGAATTCAGGCGGTGCCGCCTGAATTGCTATTGCCCTTATGATGTGAGAAACGGTATGATTTGTTGAGAGGGAAATTAGAAACGGTCAAAGGTTTTTCGTGTCCCCGGAAGTACCCAAAGATGCGTAGTAAATAAAAAAGTACAGTTTTTTTTGGAGAATCCATTATGGGCATTGATCAAAGGAAATTATCAAGTGTCATTCTTATCGGTGCGCTTATTTTATTCGCCGCATGGACAGGATTGGGGCAATATATGCGTTACGCCCTGAGTGGCGGTTCCGGAACGGTTTTAAGCATCAGTCCGGACAAGAAAATCAGGGTGTTCATTAAAACGCCCGTTGGTATTGATCCCGCAACGAAACTTTGTTATCAATCCAATAAATTATTCGCCCCGCCGCCGCAATGTGTCAATCCCCACAAATATATTCTTGATATCGATCTTCACAAGATCAATGATCTGAGTTGGGATAAGGGCAACAGAATTTTTTACGCCTGGAAAGGTCTTTTCCCGGCATATGCCTATAACCTTGATGATCCGCGCCACACATTCTCATTTCTTGACCCCTATTATTCCAGATTTGGTCCGGCCTGGAGAAAATACTCAAAAGAGTTTGTGCGTTATCTGATCAAAGAACAGCCGGACTATCTGAAAGGATTTTATTTCTCAGCTGTTGCTGACGGAAACATCAATGTTCTTGG
>CAZLRE010000288.1:0-2567 GCA_964561885.1 uncultured Planctomycetales bacterium
GCATCAAAACGTTCGATCTTCTCCACCGCCGAACGGCCGTGAAGAACATTCGACCAGAACTGACGCTTGTCAATGCCTGACGGTGAAATGACACCTAAGCCTGTGATGGCAATTTTATCCATAAGCAACTTCCTAGATTTAAATGATCCTGATCAACAGGACCACGATAACGTTCAGTACAAACAATACCCACATATCCCTGCGGTAACGGGCAAACGCTTTAGGATTGCCGGAGATATGTCCGTCAAAATCATGCAGCCGCAGCATCCAGTTGCCGAATTTGATCATCGTGTCAAAACAACCGCGCGTATTGACCAGATGGACAGAAGTCACAATGACCGCGCCCCAAAAGAACCATTCCATACTTTTAAAGAGGACTGTTATAAAATGCGCGGTCTCTGTCATATCCGTATCAAATCCGCTGGATCAAATAAATAACGATCAGGATCAGAAAGAACAAGATCCATTTATCTCGCCGGAAATTCGCAACAGCCTTGTCGGTCACCGCGACCTGACCTTGCAAATGGTGCTTCTTTAACATCGTGTTTAAAAATGCCACTTTCGCAGTGAACGCTTTGCGAGGATTGACCAGGCACAATGCCACAACCGCCCAATAAATGATGAAAAGCAGTTCTGTGGTCTTGAAAAACCCAACAACATCAGTTTGAGTCGGTATACACATCGCATCACCCTCTGTAGCGTTCCAACACCATAGCGGAATGAATACCGGAAAATCCACTGCTGGTTTTTAAAATACTGTCGACCCTTTTTTCGCGCGCCTCGTTCGGGATATAATCCAGATCGCAGGCCGGGTCTTTTTCTTCCTGGTTGATCGTCGGCGGCAGGATGCCGCGCTCAAAAATGAGCGAACTTAACGCCAGCTCAATGCCGTTGGCGCCTGCCAGCGGATGGCCGATCATGGATTTAACCGAACTGATCGGGATCTTGTAAGCATAATCACCTAAAGCCATTTTATAGGCGCTGGTCTCGAACACATCGTTCTGGCGCGTCGATGAACCGTGCGCGTTAAGATAGCTTAACTGCGACGGTTTTATGCCCGCCTCCTGCATCGCAAGAATAATGGAATCCGCCATGGCGTCCCCTTCCGGCGGCAGGTCGGTCATGTGAAAGGCGTTGCAGGTGGTTCCGAACCCTTTGATCTCGCAATAGATCTTTGCCCCTCGTTTGAGCGCGTGCTCCAATTCCTCCACGATCAAAAGCCCGGCGCCTTCGGAGATAACAAAGCCGTTACGTTTCATGTCAAAAGGCCGCGATGCTTTTTCGGGAAATTCATTGTGGACCGACAGCACATTGACCGTGTCGAACGCGCCGAAAGTGATCGGAGTGATGGGCGCTTCACTTGCGCCGGAGATCATGATGTCCGCATCCCCGCTTTGTATAGATTCAAAGGAAAAACCGACGGAATCCGTGCCAGCGGTACAGCCGGTCGAGATGGTGTTGCAGACTCCGTATAGACCGTATTTGGCTGCGATCTCGCTCGAAGGCGTGTTGAACATGGCGGCGTCATACAGGTCAGGACGCACCAAAGCCGGATCAATGGGTTTTCGTCCGCTGTCGGTCACCAGCGCGAATTCTTCTTCCATGTATTTGGTGCCGCAAATGGCGTTGGCCAGAGACACGCCCATGCGGTTACGATCAACCTTGCTTAAATTCAGTTTGGAATCTTCCAGCGCCATGCGCGCGGCAACCATCGCGAACTGGACATAGCGGTCCATGCGCATGGATTCTTCCCAAGTGAGCCCCAGCTTGACCGGATCAAAATCATTGACCTGCGCCGCGATCTTGGTGTTAAAAAGCGACACATCGAATTCTTCCACCCGTCGAACAGCGGAAACGCCGTTGATCATGGCCTTATAACAGGCCTCGTTGCCGATGCCGTTGGGGGAAACGATGCCTACACCGGTTATCACAACTCTGCGCTTTTTCATATCTTTTTCCTTATTGAGGGACGAAGGAAGAAGGACGACCGCTCACTTCGTTCGCTAGGAAGATAGGTTTTTCCTCTATCCTCTCTTTCTTCCTTCCTCTCTCCTTTCAATTAATGCTTTAACGTCTCTTCCATCAAATTATTATGCGAACCGATGACCACCCAGCGCTCCGGCGTTTTCTGCCAGGTCATGGTGTACCGTCGGATAACACGTTTGCCGCCTTCGGCATTGACCTCGACGGTAAAAATCAGATATTGCACGATGGCGATGTCCCCGTGTATCTTCATTTGAATGGGACGCAATTCCGCGATCGCGATGTTCGTGCTCTGGGTCCAGAAGCCCACCCATTTCTCCAGCCACGGACGGTCAACCGGAATCGGGCTCTCATGGCCGTAGCCGATCATCTGCGGATGGATGTATTTAATGAACTCATCCACCTTTTTAGTGATCAAAAGGTCCCAATGCTCATCAATGTTTTTCCAGACGTCCAACTGGATTTTATCCCAATGTTCCGGCACCCAAGATGTGCGTTTGAGCCCCAATTCTTTCGCTGTCTTGCCTGTGTTCTGCATGGTTGTACTCATATCAGCTCCAGTTTTTATTTGATAAAACGGATCG
>CAZLRE010000289.1:0-2552 GCA_964561885.1 uncultured Planctomycetales bacterium
CGCGCTGGAAGTCTTTGTGGCGTTCCTGCAGGCGTATATTTTTACGATCTTGTCCGCTGTTTTCATCGGACAGATGCTGCATCCGGAGCATTAAGACGGTTTGGCTTTACAAATCAATCGCGTTGACTATAATACGCTCAATATTAATCGTAACGAAAGGATAGATATGGAAGCGCAATCATTGCATTTAGGCCAGTTGATGGCACCGCTTGGGGTTGGATTAGTCGCGATCGGCACAGGCATTGGTGTCGGCCGTATTGCCGGTTCTGCCGTCGAAAGTATCGCTCGTCAGCCGGAGGCGGCCAATAAGATCCAGACCGTTATGTTTATCGGCGCGGCTTTGATCGAAGGCGTTGCGCTTTTTGCCGCGGTCGTTTGTTTCATGGCCCTTAAATCATAAGAGATCATTCATGTTCACGTATGCCGTATTGGCAACTGTAACAGCTCTTGATCCGTCGGGAGATCATCCTAAGCCGGATATCATGACCGCCGATGGGGTCATGGCGATCTTGACCTGGGCGACCTTTTTAGGTCTTCTTTTTATTTTGCAGAAGTTCGCATGGGGACCGATCCTGGCAACTCTGCAGACCAGAGAAAAGACGATCCGAGAATCCCTGGAGAAAGCGGAACAGATTCAGAATGAGCTTGCTGATCTTGAGCGGTCTAGATCAAAGATCATTGCTGATGCCAGATCCGAGGCGGCCTTAATTCTCGAAGAAAACCGAAAAAAAGCTGTTGAGAACGCGCGTTTGCTTGAGATCCAGGCTAAAGCCCATGCGAAGGAAATCCTTGATGCGGCCCAGGAAACCATCCAAGGGGAAAAAGAGCGTGTGCGCACAGCCCTGCGTAAAGAAAGCGCGACTGTCGCTGTTAACTTGGCATCTCTTTTGATCAAGGAAAATTTGGACGGTCCAAAGTCGGATCGTTTGATCGAGCAATATATCAAGGAATTGTGATCGTGAACGATATGAAGATCGCCCGCCGTTATGCGCGGGCATTATTTCAGTTATCCGATGAGCGCAGCCAGTTGAAGCAAGTCTTTGCGGATGTGAAGAATTTGAGAACCATTCTTGCGGGATCGGAGGATCTGCGACTTTTTTTGATCAACCCTGTCCTGAACATAGAGGACCGGCAGGCGGTGGTCAAGTCGGTTTATGAAGGGCGCACAGAGCCTTTAGTGACGTCATTTTTGTTTTTTTTGATCCAAAAGTCGCGGCTGAACATTTTAGAAGATATTCTTGAGGCTTTCATCGAAGTTTATCTGGATTCCACCAATACGCTCACGGCGGCCATCAGCGCCCAGCGTGCCATCGATCCGGTGCGCTTAGGATCGCTGGTTTCCAAATTGCAGGAACGGACGAACAAGAACGTGATCGCTGAGGTTGTCATTGAAGAGCATTTATTAGGCGGTTTTAAGGTGCGCATCGGGGACCAGGTCTTCGATGCCTCATTGTCCGCGCAGTTAAAGCGATATCATAATGATGTTTTATCCACCGTTTAAGGAAGGCTGATAATAATGTCGATCAGACCCGAAGAGATCACATCCATTCTCAAAGAGCAGCTCGCCAATTTTTCGACTAAAGTTGAGACTTATGAGGCGGGAACTGTGCTCAGCGTAGGAGACGGTATTGCCCGCGTTCATGGTTTATCCAATGTTATGTCCGGGGAACTTGTGGAATTTCCGAACGGCATCCGAGGTATGGCGCTTAATCTTGAAGCTCACAATGTGGGTGTTGCGGTTTTCGGCAAAGATTCCGAGATCAGAGAAGGTGACGAGGTTAAGCGCACGGGCAAGATCGCTTCGATCGGTGTCGGTGACGTATTATCCGGCCGCATCGTGGACGCTTTAGGGCAGGCGATCGACGGGAAACCCGCGATCCATGCCAAAGAATTTCGGCAGATCGAAGTCAAGGCCCCAGGTATCATTGAGCGCAAGAACGTCCATGAACCGTTACAGACAGGGATCAAGGTCATCGACGCATTAACGCCGATCGGCCGCGGACAGCGCGAGTTGATCATTGGTGACCGCAAGACAGGCAAGACCTCTTTAGCTATCGATGCGATCATCAATCAAAAGGGCGCCGGAGTTCATTGTTTTTATGTCGCGATCGGACAGAAACGTTCCACCGTGGTCCAGGTTTATGAGAAGTTGCGCAAGTTCGGGGCGATGGAGTACACGACGATCGTGGCCGCGACCGCATCCGATCCGGCGCCCATGCAATTTTTGGCCCCGTATTCTGGAACGGCCATGGCTGAATATTACCGTGATAACGGCAAACATGCGCTGATCATCTTTGATGATCTGACCCGCCAAGCACAGGCCTACCGCCAATTATCGCTATTGCTGCGCCGTCCTCCGGGACGCGAAGCATTTCCCGGTGATATTTTTTATCTTCACAGCCGGCTTTTGGAACGCGCCGCGAAAATGAGCGATGAGAAAGGCGGCGGGAGCCTGACTGCCTTGCCCATTATCGAGACCCAGGCCGGGGACGTGTCTGCCTATATTCCGACGAACGTTATTTCTATCACCGACGGTCAAATATTCCTGGAAA
>CAZLRE010000290.1:0-1922 GCA_964561885.1 uncultured Planctomycetales bacterium
GCCTGCGAGCGCACTGATTGAGCCCAAGAAATCCAGATAAGTTTTCCAGATGGGCACAAAAAACAATGAGCCTGGCGTGAGGAAACCCTTCGTCGGCAACCCTGCTTAATATATGATGGATGACTCCTCAGTTTTGTTGACCTTCTCTGCAGGAACAATGACAAATCACGAGCGGCAGTTGTTCGAACGGCCGGCGATTTGTCATTTTGATCGGTTAGAGGAAGTTCAACAAGGTTAATAAGCTTGCCTTCTGAAAATTCCCATAATATAATGCAAACGTATTTTTACATTTCAATCTTCTGATGAATAAGGAGACGCAATGGGCGACAACGCCAGGTTGACAATTGGAGACAAGACCTACGAATTTCCGATCTTGGTCGGTACTGAAAATGAATATGCGCTTGATATTTCGAAACTTCGCGCCCAAAGCGATTTTATAACGTTAGACCCGGGTTTCGGCAACACCGGCGCCTGCCAAAGCGGCATCACATTTCTCGACGGTGATAAGGGCATCCTGCGTTACCGCGGTTATCCCATCGAGCAGATCGCTGAACAATCCTCATTCGTTGAAACATCCTACTTGCTGATCTTCGGCAAGCTTCCGACACAAAAAGAACTGGACGATTTCTCGGAAATATTCTCGGAATTCTCCATGATCCATGAGGACATGAAGCATTTTTTCAACGCGTATCCTTCCGGAGCGCATCCGATGGCCATTTTATCGGCCATGATCTGTTCCTTGTCGGGATATTATCCTGATCTGGTCAACAGCCACATGACCCCGCAGCTTTTTTATCGTGTCGCTGCCCAGCTATTATCGCAGGTGAGGACCATCGCGGCTTTTTCTTATAAAAAATCCATCGGCCAGCCGTTCATATACCCCAGGCATGACCTTAAATATGTTCCGAATTTTTTGAACATGATGTTCTCATCACCGGCCAAGCACTATGAGATCCATGAAGAGGTCGTGCGCGCGCTCAAAGTCCTCTTGATCCTGCACGCCGATCATGAGCAGAATTGTTCCACCTCCACCGTGCGCTTGGTGGGAAGTTCCGAGGCCAATCTTTACGCGTCCATATCCGCCGGGATCCTGGCCTTATGGGGGCCATTGCACGGCGGGGCCAACCAGGCGGTCATTGAGATGCTGCAGACGATCTATGCCGACGGAAGCAACCTTCAGAAATACATCGATCTGGCCAAAGACAAAGAATCCAAGTTCCGTTTGATGGGATTCGGCCATCGTGTTTATAAGAATTTCGATCCGCGCGCCAAGATCATTAAAAAATGCGCCGATGATCTGTTAAACAAGCTCGGCATTCAGGACCCGTTATTGGATCTGGCCAAACGCCTGGAAGAAGCGGCCCTGAAAGATGACTATTTTGTGTCGCGCAAACTTTATCCGAACGTGGATTTTTACAGCGGCATCATTTACCGCGCGATCGGTATACCGCTTAATATGTTCCCGGTCATGTTCGCCATCGGCCGCATGCCCGGATGGATCGCGCACTGGAAGGAAATGATGGACGACCCCATGACCAAGATCGGCCGTCCGAGACAGATATATACAGGTGAATTAACCCGCGATTACGTCCCCATTGAAAAAAGATAAAAAAAGTGGTCAGTGACCTGTGGCCAGCGGTCAGTTAAGTTTTTGAATTGAGCCGTTTCTGGTCACTGGAACTGGCAACTGGCCACTTAAATTAAAGGAGCCGGCTGTGATCAGTTTTAGAAATTCCGAAAAATTCGACAAAGACGCCACCATCATCCTCATCGATAAGAACCAGATCAAAGACAAGAAATTCTTATTCAAAAACAAGAATGTTGAAGAAGATCTTAAAGACCTCGTGAAAAGCGGCCGGTTCTCCGGCGATAAGGACGAAGTTTATCCTTTGGACAGCAAAAAAGGCGGACTTGTTCTTTTT
>CAZLRE010000290.1:1932-2544 GCA_964561885.1 uncultured Planctomycetales bacterium
TGAAGACCTGTCGTTGACCGCTCTGCGCATCACGGTCAAGAAAGCTCTGGGGGCATCGTTCCTGAAAAAGTGTGAAACCGTGGAATTGATCCCGCATGCCGCCGACGAAAGATCGGTGGTCGCGATCATTGAGGGGTATTTGATCGGCACCTATCGCTGGGACAAATACAAATCCAAGCCCAAAGACGATAAGGGCAAGAAGCTGGAACAGGTGTTCCTTGTGGCTCCGGAGAAAAAAGAATTTAAAGAAGCGGCCGCGATCTGCGAAGGCGTCAATTTTACCCGCAACCTGGTCAATGATAATGCCGATGTGGTCACCTCCGATCTTTTTGAAAAGGAAGTCAAGGCGCTCATCAAGGGGCACAAGAATGTATCTTTGGACATCCTCAATGAGAAAGAATTAAAAGCCAAAGGCCTTAATCTGCATCTCGCGGTCAATCAGGGGAGCAATAAAGAACCGAAGCTTATCATCATTAAATATACGGGCGCAGGGGCCAAAGACGATTATACGGCAGTCTTAGGCAAGGGCATGACGTTTGATACAGGCGGTTTGAACCTGAAACCGTCCAATCACATCGAGACCATGCGCATTGATATGAGCGGCGCAGGCGC
>CAZLRE010000291.1:0-2542 GCA_964561885.1 uncultured Planctomycetales bacterium
GTTGCGCTTTTCGCGTTCTTCATCGGGATCGACCACTTTACGTTCCTTCATGATGGCGGTCAGATCTTTGCGGACCAAGCCCTCATGCTTGCCCTTCTCAAAAACATTCTTGCGCAGTTTGGCGTAATCATCCTTGGTCAGTTCCTTTTTCTGACGCGCCATACGCAGCACATCGAGCGTTTCATAACTGGGAAGGACGGTTGCCTCGCGCGCTTCGCGGTATTCTTCCTTAAGATACGCGGGCTCTTCTTGCTCGACGAAGAAATAGGTTTTGACAAGTTTAAGCGCGGTCTGTTTTTTGATGCCGAGCTCACCAACGATGTAGTGCTCAAATTCCTCGAATCCCCAGCCGTGATAAAGCTTGTCGCGCCATACCTGGTAAAGCGCCTGTCCCAGCGATATCCAGGAGGTCTTAAACCCTTTGGCATGCTCCAGGATATCCTGGCGCAGCGCCTCAGCGGTCATGTTCTCATATTTTTTGTTTATCGTGCGTGATGATTCCATAACAACCGGCATCCTTTCCTAAAAATGGATTTATGAACGTTTTTTTGAATAATAAAAGACAAGAAAAATATTGAACAATATTAGAGCGGCAACGATCCCGACGGCATTGTCGAGCAGTGCGCGCATAAAATCTTTAACGATCTGATTGCCGTTCTCAACACCTACGGCGAACCACAGAACAGCCACCGAGCCGGCCACGCATAGGATGAATAGGAACACAAAAAACGCGGCATCTCGCGGTGAAAATTTCTTATAAGGACCTTGCGGATTCATGAGGACCGTTTGTTGACCGCGCGCTGATCGATCCAGCGCCAGGGCCCCGGATGGATGAACCGATAACCCAGAAGCAATTTGACCTTATCATTGCTGATGATCTTGTACGGCGGATTTTCATTCTCGGTAAAGACCGGAGGCTTGATGCCCATCGCGATCGCCGCATGGACATAGAGATCTTTTCTGATCGGATGCGCATCGCCGCAGGCATTGATGATCTCTCCTGCCAGGGGTTTCTTCAGGGCGAGCGCAACAATTCCGATGCAGTCATCCAGATGGATAAGATTAACAGGCGCATTACCCTCCCTAAAAGATGAACGCCCGCTTTTAAGGAAGCTGGCGATCTCACGGTCAGGCCCATAGAGCCCCGCAAAACGGATGACCGTTGCCGGCATTTTGGTCTGCCTGAGAAAAACATTTTCGGCTTCAAGCAACGCCCCTGCCCGCTCATCGGCAGGAACGATCACGTCATCCTCCCTCGCCGTCTGATTAAGCATGGGATAAACGCTCGTTGAACTCGCAAAAATGATACGTTTGACCGAACCGCTCGCAGCATGAGAATAAATGACCTTCATCTGCTGGACATAAAAACGCGGGTCCGGCAGGTCTCGTTTAAAGGGAATGTTGACAAAAAGCACGTCGGTATCAAAAAAATCAGCAACATGATCACCCTCAATGGCCTCGCTTGTGCAGGTCAATTGATACGGGATAATGTTGCTGTTTTTAAGGATCGATAATTTATGCGGGCTTGTTGTCGCCCCTTTGACCTCGTAACCCGATACGGTCAATGTGCGGGCCAACGGCAGTCCCAGCCAACCACACCCTAGAAGACTGACGGTTTTGATCAAAGCAATGACTACTGTAAGTAAACCTTCAACTCTTCCCAGGTCCTGCGCCCAACGATGCCGTCGGCGGTCAAATTATGCTGGCGCTGAAAACTCTCGACAGCCTTCTTGGTCTGCTGGCCGATCTTGCCGTCGATGGACCCTTTGTAGAAACCGGCGTTCTTAAGCGCCCTTTGAACATCGCTCACGCTGGCGGAAACCTTGATGATCTTGTTGTCTGAAGCAGGCACAGCTTCTGTTGTGGATGCTGAGGATTTGACAGTGGCCGGCTCTTCGTAAGAACTTGCCGGCTGATCTTCAACGCGGCTGGAAAGGTCTTTGATCTGATATTTCAAATCCACGATCTCTGAATCCCTCTCCTCAAGCTTTTTCTCCAGGTCTACGACGCGGATCTGAAGCTGATCCATGCTCGATTTGTTCTGCGTCGTCACGCAACCGGTCAACATCATGGCCAATCCGCCGATCAATAGAATTCTGATACCTAACACGATGCTCCTCCTTGAATAAGTGATTTGACTTGGAACTAAAGGGCTGAATTTGTCGAAATTTGCGTAAAATTTACAACGTCATTCTAACATACGAACATACTTTGGAAATGATTTAATAAAAAATTTAAGCCCGAAATATCCCGGTCAAAAGGTTTGTATGTTCAACGTGCGCATCAACTGAACCTGGATCTCGCGCTGTATTTGAGGATATTTCAAGCGAAATTTATGGACCGCCTCTTCGATCTCGTTAAGGATCTCAACCTTATAAGCAAAACCGGGGCGCAACAAAGGGACACCTCCGAAACGGATCTTCTGGTCCGTTCCGGTCACCCTTAAAGTGCCCAGATAAATGACTGTTTCCCTCTCAACCTTAAAGGCGATATCTGCAGTTTCGGTCGCCAAGGTTGTGCCGACCGGGATGGAGATCGCGGT
>CAZLRE010000292.1:0-2531 GCA_964561885.1 uncultured Planctomycetales bacterium
AATATCTTTGAGCAGGCTTTTGACCTCTGATTGGGACATCGGCGTTTCGATCAAAACCCCTCCATTAATGAATTCAGGCTGTTGATGATTTCCCTGCGGTTTAGTTGTAAGGAACGTTGAAGTTTTAATAACTTTAAATAACGCTAACAACTCAATCTTGCCCGCTTCGATATTGCGCTCGGGTTCGATATTAGAACCCAACCCGATCACGGCCGTATTCATGAATTGGCGGCCTCAAGCTCAACAGATACGGAACGGGCGAATCGCAGCGCGCCAGGTTTATCGATGCGCACCTTGGCCTTTTTGACCTTGGGATCTTCCAGAACGATCTTAAGCACACTGTCCGTCATTTTTTCCAGAAGAAAGTATTGGGATGCCTCGATATGACTGATGATCTTCTTGGTGATCGTTTTGTAATCCACTGTATCGGTCACGCGGTCGCTTTTTATAGCTTTGGAAGCGTTAAACTCGAGTTCAACATTGATCACCACTTGCTGTTTACGCTTGCGCTCCCAATCAAAAATACCGATGATCGTCTTTAAAGACAGGTCTGTGATTCGAATAATGGCCATATCGATGTATCTCCGCCCGTTCTCCGGCTTAGATCAAACTTTCTCCGCCGTCCACGCAGATGTTCTGCCCCGTCACAAACTCATTGTCCACTAAAAATTCAACAGCCTGGGCAATAAAACGCACATCACCGGAGCGCTGAAGAGGAATATGCCTCGCAAGCTTCTTTAAATAATCCTTCCCTTGATTCGGAGGCGGCAAGATGATCCCCGGAGATATGCCATTGACCCGCACTTGAGGAGCCCAGGCTACGGCTGACATCTTGGTCAACTCAGCCAAAGCCTTTTTGGCTATGAGATATCCCACATACTCGGTCTTATTCTTGACGACCTTGGTATCCAGGATATTGATGATCTGTCCTTTGCGGCATAAACGGACAAATTCACCGGACAGAATAAAAGGAGCCTTAAAGTTGATTGCCCAATGCTCATGAAGGGACTTAAGTCCGGGACGGCCCAGCGGTGAAGGCATAAAGATCGAGGCATTATTGACCAAAAGATTTAAATTCGGGAACTTGCGATGCACCTTCTCTAATAATAGGGAAACCTGCTTTTCCTTGGAAAGGTCGCAGGCAAAGATCTCACAGCGCACCCCCTGTTTAAGGATCTCCCGGGACAGCGCAACCGCTTCACTGCTCGACCGATTGTAATGCAGCGCAATATCAAAACCGCGGTCAGCCAGCGCCAGGGCAATGGCCTTGCCGATACGCTGTGCACCCCCGGTAATAAGCGCCGCATTTGTCATTCTCTTATTTAATGCCATAGGCTCTGAAACTACTTTATCAGACTCAAAAATTCCATCCGGGTCGCTGCGTCTTTACGAAAGGCCCCCAGCATGCAGGAAGTTTTCATGGACGAATTCTGCTTTTCCACTCCGCGCATCATCATGCACAGATGTTTGGCCTCAATAACAACCGCGACACCCTGGGCGCCAGTGTATTTCAAAAGGGTCTGGGCGATCTCTTTGGTCAGATTTTCCTGGACCTGAAGCCTGCGGGCGAACACATCCACGATGCGGGCGATCTTGGAAAGCCCGATGATCTTTCCCTTGGGCAAGTAACCCACATGACAGCGCCCGAAAAACGGAAGCAGATGATGTTCGCACAAAGAATACACTTCAATATCTTTGACGATGACCATCTCATCATTGTCGGAGGTAAAAATGGCATTATTGACGATCTGATCAAGATCGTCCTTGTATCCTTTGGTCAGATACTCGAACGCCTTGGCCGCGCGCAAAGGCGTCTTCTTAAGGCCTTCACGCCCCACATCCTCACCGATATACTTCAAAAGGTTTTTGTAATATTGCTCCATATTGCTTTCCTTTTCTGTTAAATTGTAGGCGCATCATAACACGCGTCAATTTGGTTGTCAAAAGCACTGCCGAAAAAACATCTGTGCTACGATCCAACCTCGTGAAAATCACTGAACAGTTCAAATTTATGTCTTCTCTTCAGAAAAACCTTCTCACCGGCCTTCTTTTAATTGTGGTCACAGCACTGACATTCCTGCCCTGCGTTTGGAACAAGATCACTCATTGGGACGACCAATTCATGCTGACCAAAAATGAACTTGTCCAAGACCTGTCAGTGCCGGGCATAAAAAGAATCTTCACATCTTACACGAACGGCAGTTATGTGCCCCTGACCATTCTCAGCTACGCGATCGAACATCATTTCTTTAAATTAGAGCCTGGCGTTTACCACATAACCAATATCGCTCTTCACATTGTGAACGTCATTCTTGTGTTCTGGCTTCTGAATTTGATCACCGGCCAGCCGCTTGTCGCAT
This sequence comes from uncultured Planctomycetales bacterium, assembly GCA_964561885.1. Lineage (GTDB taxonomy): Bacteria > Omnitrophota > Gorgyraeia > Zapsychrales > Fredricksoniimonadaceae > JAGNTT01. The sequence goes on from CAZLRE010000292.1 coordinate 2,361, forward strand.
TGATCGCCACTGTTCTGTTTGCCGTCAATCCTTTGCGGGTCGAATCCGTGGCCTGGATCAGCGCGCGCAAGGACCTGTTGTATTCGCTTTTCTTTCTCGGGTCGCTCATCAGCTATATCCTGCACCTGCAACAGAACAGGAAGAATGCGCCGCTGCACACATTAAGCTTTC
>CAZLRE010000293.1:0-2523 GCA_964561885.1 uncultured Planctomycetales bacterium
TAACGCACGGGTGTAAGAAAGTATACTAAAAATCGTCATTGCGAGGAGCGTCTTGCAATTAGTTTGCGCGCGACGAAGCAAACTTTTTCAGCTGAAGAAAGTGGTATTATGATCAACGTAGCGCTCATATTCCCCGGACAAGGCGCCCAGAAAGTTGGCATGGGCAAGGAATTTTATGACGCTTCGCCTCAGGCCCGCGCTGTTTTTGACAAAGCCGAGGCGATCATCGGTTCCGGATTCAAGCAGGTCGTATTCGAAGGTCCGTCCGAGAAATTAACCTCAACAGCCTATTGCCAGCCGGCCATCCTTACGATGTCGGTTGCCGCGCTCAAAGCGTTTGAAGCTGATCCAAGATTTAAGAACATCAATGTCCGTTTTGCAGCGGGTTTAAGCTTGGGTGAATATTCCGCATTGGCTGCCGCAGGTGTTGTGTCTTTCGAAGATGCCTTAACGCTCGTTTGCCAACGCGCTTCATTTATGGAAGAAGCGGCCAAAGAGGCCAAAGGGGCCATGTCCGCGGTGATCGGATTTGATGTTTCCAAACTGCAAGCCATCTGCGGCCAAACTGGCGCCGAGATAGCGAATTACAATTCCAAAGAACAGATCGTTATTACAGGACACGCCTATAAAATCGCCGCTGCCAACACGCTCATTAAAGAAGCCGGCGGCAAGGTCATTGTTTTGGAGGTGAGCGGAGCGTTCCATTCATCTTTGATGCGGCCGGCAGCCGAACGTTTCGCCCGGGTTGTCGGCGGCATTCCCGTTGTTCCTCAACAGATCGAGGTCATCAGCAATGTGAACGCATTGCCGCACAAGGATGTCGCGGCCATCCGCCAGAACCTTGTGGCCCAGATCACATCCTCGGTGAGGTGGGTTGAGTCAGTCGAATACATCCTTTCTCATGGCGTCACGCATTTTATCGAGATCGGTCCGGGAAAAGTGCTGCGCGGGCTTATGCGCAAGATCAATCCTGATGCTGTAGTGGCCAACATCGAGAAGCCGGAAGATATTGCCGCGATCACATTTTAACCGCAGTTGTCCCCGTAACACTCCTTAAATAATCCCCAAAACATTCTTGCCGTCGTCACATAAGCCCGTATAATAAAGACATCAAACAGATGCTAGACGCTATATGAAACGTTTGATGTTTTTAGGCTTTACTAATTTGGTGCTCGAAAGACCGCTCATGCTTTTATCCCAATCCGATCTGACGCGCATCCTGCCTCAAACGTATCCATTTTTGATGATCGACGAGGTCATCGAGATCAAAAAGGGTGAAAGCCTCACCGCTATTAAGAATATCACCGGAAATGAATGGATCTTTCAGAACCAGCTGATCAAGCTTGATCATATGCCTGAGCCGTTGATCATCGAAGCCGCAGCCCAGGCGGCGCTGGTGTTGTATGCCCTCAGCGATGATATCCGCGGAAATGGGATCAAATTCTTGGGTAAGGTCACGAGTGAATTCTTCGATCTGCCCAAGATCAGCGAACGCATCACGATCAAGATAGAGCTGGTCAAGCTTATGAAAAACCTTGGGATATTTTCCTCAACAGTTCATGAACAGCAACGTCTGATCGCTAATTTCGATCTGATCTGCGGGGTGATGAAACGTGCCGAATGATCGCCGGGTTGTTATCACAGGTTTAGGGGTTGTTTCATCGCTCGGCATCGGCTGGGAAGAGTGGTGGAAAAACATCATGGCCGGTAAATCCGGGATCGGTAAGATCACGGCGTTTGAAACTACAAATTACGACATAAAATTTGCAGGTGAGATTAAAAAGTTTCATTTTCGAGACCATTTAAGTAAAAATGAGTTCTCACAATATGGTCGTGCAACAAAATTTGTTTTAGCTGCATGTCGTTTGGCCCTTAAAGACAGTCATATTTCATTGCGAAAGATTCCTACATTGAATATGGTTGTATCAATAGGTACCACCATGGGAGAGTCACAAGTCATCGAGCAGGTAGTGAAACATTCAATCGGTAAATCCGAGATTGAAGTGAAGAAATTAAGAGCCTTGGCTTATCCAGCTAACAGTATTTCGCTCAATATTGGACATGCATTGAAACTCCGAAACAAAAATATTGTATATGCAAATGCGTGTGCGGCCGGTAATTTTGCGTTTGGTTATGCCTATGACATGGTCAAAGCATCGAAAGCAGATTACGCCTTAACGGGAGGTGTCGATGCATTATCAAGGATAGCGTTTACCGGATTTAACCGTTTATATGCGATGGCTCCTGAAAAATGTCAACCTTTTGATAAAAATAGGAAAGGTATGATGCTTGGAGAGGGAGCGGCTATCATGGTTGTTGAATCTCTTGAGAGTGCTAGAAAAAGAAAAGCTCCGATCTATGCTGAAATTCTAGGTTATGGATTATCTTGCGATGCCAATCATATGACCCATCCTGATTTTAGAGGTGTAGAAAAAGCTATTCGAAAAGCGATGTTTTCTGCAGGGGTTTAAAGCAAAGAAATTGATTATATCAGCGCTCATGGGACAGGCACTATTGAGAACG
>CAZLRE010000294.1:0-2517 GCA_964561885.1 uncultured Planctomycetales bacterium
CATAACCGAAGATCCCAAGATCGTTTATGAGGACATGCCCCGATTCGCGCCGGAATCCTTCGCGTTCCTGGAGAATGTTTCAGTGTCCAGCTACAAAGCCTTTCGCAAGGGGATGGACCATTTGCTCGCCGAGAATATTGTGCAGACCTTCCAGTTAAAGACGCCGAAAAACAGCATGCCGCTGTTGGGCGCGGTCGGGCCGCTGCAGTATGAAGTCCTTCAATACCGTCTTAAAGAAGAATACGGCGCGCAATCGAACTTGGTTGCCATGCCCTGGAAAATCCTCAAATGGGTACAGAGCCATACGTATGAACAGCTCTTGCCCATTCTTCCCAACGGCGGCGCGCTCGCGCTCGATGACCTTGACCGGCTGGTCATGCTTTTTCCATCGGACTGGTCCATTAAGTATTTCAAAGAGATCAATCCGGCCGTTGAGCTTCTGGATTCTCCGGCCGTCAAAAGCGCTTAATTTCTCTTGAGAAGTGGCTGTACCGTTGTCATATATTGGCTATAATTGAGTCAGGTGACAAGAAATCCATGAGCCGCTATACCATCACAACGTTATGTTCCGTCCTCTGGTACATGTGCGTGCTTTTGACATGGGTCCAGATCGGACAGAAGATGCAGTTATTCGGTGATTTCTCGCCGAAAGGATGGCTTATGATCGTAGCGTCCTTTGTGGCGAGCATGGCTTTGAATTTTATTCTTAATCCGCTCATCTGGATCGTGGCCGCCTGTTACATTCAGGAAGCCCGCAAGGAAGGCCGCAAGAGCCGATGGCAATATTATCCGAGCGGTATAGGCATCATCCTATTGGCCGCACTTTTGGGCGCGTTTTTTAAGAACGTGAATGTTCCGGGTGAATTGGCGGATGAGGTCATATCCTCATCATCCCCAGCGCCGGCCGCGCCGGTGCGAAAGCATGCAGTGAGGGCGCCCAAGGTCTCGGGCATCATGTTGACCGACGGCGCGCGTAAAGCGCTCATCGATGGCTTTGTTCTTAAAGAGGGCGAAGAGCATGAAGGTTTTCTCATTGATGAGATCAGCGAAACGTCGGTCACGTTCATCTCGCCGGATGGGGAGAGGGTTGTCAGAAGAGTGAAATAAGCTTTAGGATAAATAATAACGAATACTTGCCCCGCCATTAAAAAACACCATGAGTTCTGCCCGGCTTTCATTCGAAAATCAAGACTCTATTCTGCGGCTTAAGATCAGCGGCAATTGGCTGATCTCATCCGGCATTTACTCCCATCGGGAATTCTCCAAGACCGTCGACACCAACGCGCAGATCAAAGAGGTTGTGATCAGCGTCGATGAAAGCACCCAATGGGACAGCGGGCTCATCTCGTTCCTTCTTAAATTCATCCGCGAGTGTGAATCAAAGAAGATCCCGGTGCAAAGGCAGGATCTTCCCGAGAAGATCCGCAAGCTTCTGGACCTTGCGCTTAAAGTGCAGGAGCGCAACATCATTCGGGAAGAAAAGAATTTAGGGATACTCGAAGGGATCGGCGAACGGGCGTACAATTCTTCGCGCAGCATAAAGCTCTGGCTTGATTTTCTGGGGGATATCGCCATTGCCTTCGGGCGTCTTGTGAGGGGGAAGGCGTATTTCCGCGGTCAAGATTTCTGGCTGATCGTTCAGCGCTGCGGGGTCGAGGCGCTTCCCCTGGTTTCCATGATCAGCATTTTAGTGGGCATCATTCTGGCGTTCGTGGGCGCCATACAATTAAGGATGTTCGGCGCGGAAAGTTTTATCGCGGACATTGTCGGCATTTCCATGGTGAGGGTCCTATCCGCGATCATGGCCGGCATACTCATGGCCGGACGCATCGGCGCGTCTTTTGCCGCCGAGCTTGGCCTCATGGAAGCCAACGAAGAGATCGACGCGTTAAAAACTTTGGGCGTCTCGCCGGTTGAATTCCTGGTTTTGCCGAGGGTTTTGGCGATGCTCTTGATGATGCCGGTCTTGACCGTTTACGCCGATCTCATGGGGATCATTGGCGGCCTGGTGGGAAGTGTGGGCATGATGAAAATTAATCCTCTGGAATATTTGAACCACACTCAGAACGCCGTTAAGATGTCCTATGTCTGGATCGGTCTTATCCATAGCGTTGTCTTTGCTATCCTCATTTCTGTATCCGGATGTTTGCGTGGGATGAATTGTCAAAGGACCGCGGCCGGTGTGGGCGCGGCCGCAACCTCGGCGGTTGTGACCGGCATTACCGGCATTGTCATCGCAACCGCCATCATCACAATGATCTGTCAGATCATAGGGATATAGCTCATGGGAGATGATAAGAAACCTATTATTGCGGTTGAGAATTTAACCATCGGATACAACAATAATCCGGTTTTAAGGAACTTGGATTTTACGGTCAACCGCGGCGATATTTTTGTCATCATGGGGCCCAGCGGCTGCGGCAAGAGCACGCTTTTAAAATGCTTGATCGGTTTAAATCCGCCGATGTCCGGCCGGGTGATGTTAGGCAACGAGAATTTTTGGGACAAGCACGAAAA
>CAZLRE010000295.1:0-1214 GCA_964561885.1 uncultured Planctomycetales bacterium
CGTAATTCATGTCTTATAGAGGTTCGCGCTCCACTAAACAATCAACGGCCCGTCCTGATCCAAGATTTTCTTTGCTCCAACATGTTCTACCCGCCTCTTCCAGTTCGAACCCAAGAAATAAAACCTCATGCTGTCTTTTTCGGGATCCATCTCTTTTAACAACCGCTCCCTTAACTCAACCCACTGAGCCGGATCCACGATACATTCGAACACCGAATATTGCACACGCTGACCCCAATCCTTACATGCTTTCGCGACACGCCGCAAACGTTTGGCGCCATTATCTTCATCAGCCACATCATAAGTCACAACAACCAGCATCAAGCCCTCACTTCCAAATAAAAACAGGATACCCGTCTATATCTCCACGCAAGAACCTCGCCAACAACAAAGCCTGCGCATAAAACAAGAGACCGACACTCATTTTCTCATTCAGGAAAGGATGAGTGATCTCTTCCTGTTTGCGGTTCTGATATGCGACAAGCACCTCTTTGCGCGTTTCATCGTTCATCAAAACCGCACTAGAGTCACTCTTTTGAAAACCTTTCTTATTAACTTGGCATAAATTGATCAAAGACAAAACCAACCGATCCGCCAAAAACGGACGGAACTCTTCCATCATGTCCAAAGCCAAACTCGAACGACCCGGACGATCCCGATGAAGAAACCCAACAGACGGATCAAGGCCAACGGTTTCTAAAGCTGAGCGAATATCATGCATCATCAGGGTGTAAATAAAGGACAACAGGCAGTTCACATTGTCCAAAGGCGGCCTGCGATTACGTTCCGCAAATTTAAAGTCTTCCTTTTGACTGACGATTAGATGATCAAAAACACTAAAATAAGAATGTGCTGAGTCCCCCTCAAGGCCTCTCAATTCATCGAGAGTATAATCTCTCTCGAGTTGACCAAGCGCATAAGTCAATCTCGATGCACTGGCCTCAACTGCAGAAAAATCCATTTTCTCTTTATGATCGCGCAAACTCCGACGAAGAACCGAACGTTTATTGGCAAATTTACCCGTTAAGAAAAATTTTGTTATCTGCTGACAGAACTTTTCATCATCCGCTTTGCGATATTGCTCACGCCGTAAAAGCACATTGCCAGAAACCTTTCCACGGATACTCGCTAAAAAACGTCCGTATTCGGTCAAGAATGAAACCGCGACATTATTCTCTGCGCAAAACCCCATCAAAAATGGACTCATCCCAACC
>CAZLRE010000295.1:1224-2513 GCA_964561885.1 uncultured Planctomycetales bacterium
AACAATACCGCTCAACGTGTGGATCGGCACCTGCAGTTTTGTTTCTTTCTCGATGAACACGACGACCGTCTCGCCTTCTTTGGAAAGATACGCTCCCTGCGTTGTGACAAATAATGTGTTTAAGTATTTCTTCATGATTCCTTGGTCATTCTTTTAAAATATTCTTCAACGGATATCGAATTCTCAAATGTTTTCGGACAACAAATGTCCAATAGGGAGCATGATTCGCATTTCTTGGCATAAACCGGCTTAGGTGTTTTGCCTGCCCGGATCAATCGGTGTAAGCGTAAAACAGCGTTTTCTGTTTCAACACGAAGCGATTTTGTAAATTCAACATCAGTCCGGCGGTGTTCTTTGCCGTAATAAAAAGCACCTTGCGGAATTGAGACATTTAACGTTTCCTCCAAACACATCGCTTGCGCGCATAACTGGACATCGTCGCTCAAATCTTTCTTAGGACGCCCTCTCTTGAATTCGACGGGAAAAGGAACCCATGAACCATCATCCTGACGATGGAATTCAACTACATCCGCTTTGCCGACCAAGCCGAGCCTCAACGAGCGCAAAGACATTGCGTGTTCAATGCGAATATCTCTGCGCCGCTCGGCTTTTTCATCATGCACACGTTCATGCAGAACCCTGCCTTGCGCCGTCAGTATATTTTCTTCCCACGCTTGCTCAATATGGATCAGCGCGCACTGCCGCTCACAAAACATCAAATGCTGTAACGCGGAAATCGGCAAAAGGTCATCTTGAGAGTACATGATTTAACGGGATTTAAGCCTCTTCTGCGACTCAGGTTCTTTTAAGTAATTCCCAGGAGAAACAATGGCTCGCCCGAGCTTCTTCTCCAGCGCTTGGCGTGCATCTCCGGCAATCTTGCCGCCGGCTTGCGCATCGTCCTTAAGTTTCACCACACCTTTAGAATCTTCCGTCCGATGGATCTCGGTCGTTGAACGCTCACCAAGCATCGTAAAGATCAATTCAAAATCATCCATGTGATCCCGAAGATTCTCACGTTTCAAACCTTTGAGATTTTTGTACTCAAGCGGCGTCACGCCAAAGGCAGCCTTGGAAATTTCCGCGGTCAAGATTTCATAATCTTTGTCTTCCTGCGCACCGCGCTTCTGCCACTCCTCGGTCAATTCCTCGCGGATCGCGATCCCACGCAGACGTTTTTCGATCCACCCGTCACTGTAACCTTTAAGCTTATACAACAACCGCGTGCGCTTGGTCGCTAGCTCGGGATTCTCAATTTCCTGAACGCGTTCATAACCGACTTTAGCCAG
>CAZLRE010000296.1:0-2497 GCA_964561885.1 uncultured Planctomycetales bacterium
TGGAATGAATTAAGGGAAGGGTTCCAATATACGTTCGGATTTTTGCCGATCAGGGTCATTCTGTTGCTTTTGAGTCTGGTGAGCATGACGGCCGGCGGAGTACAGATCCTGCTGCCTGTGTTCGCGCAGGATGTTTATCATGGCGGCGCGCGGATGCTGGGCCTTTTGATGGGATGCACGGGGCTTGGGTCATTGGCCGGCGCCATTTATCTGGCCAGCCGCAAATCCGTTCTCGGGCTCGGGCGTGTGACCATCGTGGGATGCCTGTCCTTCGGCGCGGCTATGATCGGTTTTATTGTCTTTCAACCGCTGTGGATAGCTCTTCTGATGCTGGTCATCTGCGGCTTCGGCATGATCGTGCAGATGGCGGCCAGCAACACCATGCTGCAGAGCATGGTCGAGGAAGACAAACGCGGACGCGTCATGAGCTTTTACACCATGGCCTTCATGGGCATGTCCCCGTTCGGCAGCCTGTTATCGGGGGCGATCGCGCATCATTTCAATGCCTCCTTCGTGTTCATTTGGGGAGGTGTGGCCGTTATTGCCGGCGGGCTGGGTTATTCCATTATGCTTCCACGTATCCGCACTCTGGTCAGGCCGCTTTATGTCCAGAAGGGGATATTGCCTGAGCTTAATACCTGAGATCGGGAAACCTATCGTTCGTTCTTACCGCAGCTGCTGAACGCCCAAGAAAGCGCTTGCTCAGTTAGCTTTAAACCCTCTGGTTGGGCCCGACGGGGGATGGTAGACTTCGCGTATTCCATTGAGTTAAACGGATAACCAGCGCGGAGAACCCTCCATGTATAAAATGTCCATACCCGAGCGTCCGATCAGGATCTTTATCCCTGTCCTGTATTCTTTTGTCTTTGTTTTGCTGGCCGCTTTGGTCGTTGTCCACCACTTCACTAGAATCCCGTTTCGGATGTTCACGGCTGACCCGGCGGCCTCTATGAGTTACCATTCGTTGTACGGCTATATTTCCAACATAGGCATCCTGTTCTGGTGCGCGGCCGCGACGGTTTGCCTTTTATCAGCGGCGATCCTGCATCTGCGCAAAGACCAGCTGGAGAACGTGCGTTTTCTCGGATGGTTCGGAGCGCTCACGACGCTTTTGATGTTCGATGACCTTTTTATGTTCCATGAATCCATCGGCCCGTGGTATTTGAACATGCCGGAAAAAGCCATGCTGGTTTTCTACGGCGTGTTTGCGCTGTATTGCCTGGCGCGTTTCCGCCATGTCATCCTGTCGAACGATGTGCGCTATCTCGTTATTTCTTTTGTGAGTTTCGGCGCCTCCGTCTTCATGGACCAGCTTTCGGAGAAAATATATTTTCCCGGAGAATATCTTTTTGAGGACGGCGCCAAGTTCATCGGCATCGCCAGCTGGCTGGTGTATTTCCTGAATTTTTCTTATAACAAGATCATGGCGGTCATGGCCCAGTCGCAGATCGAGATCCTCAGCGGACGGCGCGCGAGAAAAACGCGAAGCAGGGAAGTCGTCATTCCTTAAGTTCGAAGGTCGGCAATTGTGTTTCCAACAAGGCAATCATTACGGTTGCCTTTTTTGTTTTTCGGTGATAGAAGAATAGAGTAATGTAGAAACAAATTAAAAACCCGCCCCTACGATTCAAAAATTCGACAAAGGATCTCACATGCCGGTTCTCGTTCAGAAAATATTAAGGATCGCCGCGAAAATCTTGGTTTGGGCGTTTGCCGCCTATCTTGTCATCGGTTTTATCATCCTGCCGTTGGTGCTCACATGGGCCATACGCACGCAGGGGGTCAAATACACCAGCCACAATGTCCGCGTGAAGTCAGTTTATTTCAATCCGCTGTCGTTGTCTCTGAGCGTCAACGGCCTGGAAGTCCTTGATGCGGATAAGAAGGTCATGGTTAGTTTTAAGAAGTTCTTTGCGAACGTCAGCTTTTTGTCCCTGATCAAGAAGATCTATCGTGTTGAGGACCTTGCGCTCGACGGCCTTGAGGTCAACGCCGCTTTGCTGCCGGACGGGTCGATCAATCTGCTTAAACTGGTGCCAAAGAGTTCACAACCGGCCAAACCCGTTACCCCGGCACAACCTGAGGCCCAAACTCCAGATGCTCAATCCCCAACACAAAAGCAAACCATGCCCAACGTTGTTGTGGACAACATCCTGTTAACCAAAGGGAAGGTGGCTTTTACGGATCTATCCGTCACGCCTAATTTTCATACGTCCCTGGATGACATCCATGTCACGGTCACGGGCCTCTCGACGGACCCGGCAAGTCTGGTCAAGGTTGTGGTCAATACTTTGCTTGATGCCAAAGGAAAGATAACGACCGAAGCGCAGATCAAACCCTGGGTTGAGCCGCTGGATCTGGAGGCGAATTTTACGCTGGATCAATACGCCATGTCGGTCCTGACTCCGTATGTCGGCAAATACACCGGACGGGAATTGTCGCAGGGGAATATGGATCTCAAGATGACCTACCGCATTTCCGACAACAAACTCACAGC
>CAZLRE010000297.1:0-2495 GCA_964561885.1 uncultured Planctomycetales bacterium
CATCCGTCTTCATTCTTTAGTTTAATCCGTGTCATCACTTATGGAATAAACCAATAATAATCCCCTTCATAACCGACTTCTTTAAAAAGCTTTTTCCATTCATCAACGTGCATATAGGTCTGCGCGGTCAGGTTCCAGGCGTCCATGCGCTCTTTTTCTTCGGGCGTTCGATAGGCATCGACGGTTATGAATGCATCGCGGCGGCTGACGCGCTGGATCTCTCGCAACGCCTGCTTGCATTCTTCCAGAGGAAGATTGTGGATCGTGTTGATCGAGATAACCAGATCAAAACTTTGGTCTTCGAACGGAAGTTCGGTGGCATTGCCAACGGAAACAAATTTCTTCATGCGTTCCATAGCATTGTCGATCGCATATTTTGAAATATCAATACCACGCAATGTTGCATCCGGCAAAGCCAGCGCGAAATCATGGAGCATAAAACCCTTGGCGCAGCCGACGTCAAGGATAGAGCTTTCATCATCCAGCCCGTAATAGTCAATGAATGTCGGCACGACCGGCTGCCAGAACCGCGGCTGATAACTGTATCCGCCGTAACCGAAACGGCGTTCACCGTCGAAATAATCCTTGCCGAATTGGCGGCCTATCTTGCGGTCATCTTCGGTCTTCTCTTGTCCTCGCTCCTCAACTTTGCGCTGGGTTTTGGGATAATTCACCAATAGATCGATTTCTGCCATATATCCTTTACTGTGTTTTTACCGCCACGCGCATGGGGGCGTCTTGTTTTGAGACCTCCATGACCGCGGCGATCTCCTCCGGGGAAAGTTTAGGGTTTAAGTCTTCTATACCGGAACCGAATTTAAGCATCGGTTCAATTTTCTGATCGGGATCAACGATCACATCGCAGACCACCGGTCCGGCCGTTTCCAGGACCTGACGGATCAATGATAGTTGCGAGTGGTTTTCCATACGAAACGCGGGAAGATCAAAAGCCTGGGCCGTTTTTACAAAATCCGGGAAATTCAGACCCGTGTCATGATTGACCGCCGCGTAATGGGAATTCAGCCACGTGTCCATGGTCTGTTTCTGGATAGCATGACCGCCGTTGTTAAAAATAAAGACTTTCACGTTCATGTTGTAACGGCGGATGGTTGAGAGCTCTTCAATGTTCATCATCAATCCGCCGTCGCCGGTCAGGCAGATGATGCGTTTATCGCACGCGACCGCGGCGCCGACGCTTGCGGATAAGGCGTAACCCATCGGTGTGTGGTTCCAGGCTGAAAAGATGCGCTGGTCTTTTTTCATCTCAAGCGCCTGGCACATCCAGGAAAGGTTAGCGCCGGTGTCCCCGATGAAAATATCACCTTCGCGGGTGACCTTGGAGAGCTCTTTGGCAAAGACATGACCATCGACAAAATCTTTGCGGTCGTATTTGGATGACGGACAAATCGGATATTTTTCTTCCCACGAACGGATCTGCGAACGCCAGCCGGCAAAATTATCCGCATCAGACCGACGGTAATGGGCCGATGCTTTACTAAAAAAATCCTTAAGATCGCTTTCGATCCCCATATCGAGCGTAAAATCGTTGCTGGTGAATTTCGTGAGCTCATAGGGGTCAATATCGATCATGACTTTGCGGGCCTTGGGCGCGAACAGGGTTGTTTTTCCGCCGGTGATCATCTGCGAAAGACGCGTCCCAAAAGTAATAATGAGATCCGCATTCTGAGCCGCGAAATTTCCGTAACGCGGACCCACCACACCTAACCCGCCGAAATTGAGCTCATCATCATGAGGCATCATATCTTTACCGCCCCACGTCAAAAGGACAGGGATCTTAAAATGGCGGGCAAATTGAAGTGCAGGCTCGATCGCATCCGCGATCCTTACCCCCGCTCCGCAGATGATGACAGGACGCTTGGCTTCGCGGACCCATTTAAACAACGTCGCGATCTTCTGTTCTGTGTCCTTTACCTGGAGACTGGCGACTGGTGACTGGGGCACATATTCCTTTAATCTTGTCACATCAATCTCCGCACGCTGAAGATCATCCGGAATATCCAATGCCACCGGGCCCGGACGGCCGCTTTTAGCCAGATACATCGCCTTTTGCAATTGATATTTAATCTCATACGGATCCATCACGCGGTAAACATATTTGGTGATCGAACTGAATAATGAGACGATATCGGTCTCCTGAAAACCTTTTTGGCGAAGTTTCTCGCTGGGCCGCAGGCGCGGGGTCGTCACCTGTCCGCAGATAAAAAGCGCGGGAATGGAATCAAAGTAGGCGTTGCAAATACTCGTCGTCAGATTGGTGGCACCCGGACCGCTGGTGACCATGACCGTACCCACACGTCCGCAGGTGCGCGAATACGCGTCAGCGGCCGCGCCGCCCGCCTGTTCATGCTGAACGCAGATGTATTTCATATCATTACGTTTGGCAACGGAATCGATCGAATGGATGATGGCCCCGCCTGAAACAACAAAGACATGATCGATCTTTTGTTCAGCCAGGAATTGGGCGATATAATCGG